>NZ_JAYGGZ010000004.1:0-168127 GCF_034931465.1 Anabaena sp. UHCC 0399
TTAGTCAGGAGGTTTGTAGCCTGACAATTTGGGCAGTGGAGGAGCGTTGCCGCATCATTTGTCATAGTGTTCGCACCGATCAGCGATTGGCAATTTCTTCAACAATATAAACCGCTCATTTCTCTTCAATTGGACGTATCCAACTTGGGATGATGATTTTATCTGGTAGATACCAGAAAATACTAATACTTAATTTACAATCTATGCAAAGAACAGGCTCTTCTGTCAACCATACAGCCTCATCATAGCTTCTATTTTGCAACTCCCTATCACTAGATAAACTCACTTACACCCTGTTTCTCAAGCATAACTACAACTATATATCTCATTTTTCCTGGTAGTGTATGACTTTGTGAGTAAGCAGGCTTTTTTTCCAGTTTATAATTTGCTGCACCGCTATGAACTTTAATTAAGGATTAAGATGGCTGCTGTTTAAACAAATTTTGTTCTACTTCACAGAGTGCAAAATCTCAAAATCTCCTGTTAACTTTATCGGCATCAGGTATATATTCATATTTGGTTGTGGGTTTTCCCATGAGTAGCCGATTTTTAAGAGTCCTGTTAGCGGTAGCGGGGCGTTTAGCCCGTCCTGTTAGCGGTAGCGCGGCGTTTAGCCGGTGCTGAGTCCTGAGTAAGAAAAAGAGTACGCTCGCTGCCCAACGCCCCGCTTTTGCTCTAAGCGCAGCTATGCCCGCAGGGCTTTACAGCACTTTCAATTCAGCACTCTTCATCTGTTCTGGTGTACGCATTTCCTGAAAGCCAATTAGGCATTAAGCGCGACTAAGTAAAAGAACTTCACAAAATTTAACTTGTTAAAGTTAACAAATTTCAACGAAAGATAGTTCTGCACTATGCTGACATAAATTGGGAGCGCAATTTTTTAAAATTAGGCAATTCCAAAATTCAAGGTTGTATCCATCTATATGAAATAAAAATCAGTTATTTCATAACGTGAAAGTATTATTGCTATTTTTTAGGCAAATTTTTGTATCAGAATCTACTATATATTCCTGAATAATTATCTATCTATTTGCGAATTACTCAATCAATATAGATTCGCAAATAAGTTAAATGTGGAGATAGGGGAAAGTTAACTTATTATTTTGCACTGGCTTTTTCATTAGCCAAGAAATTTATGTCTTAGTTTAAAGCTAACGTCAGGTTCAACTGATATGGCTCAATCTTTGAATCCGTTAAAACTTAGCATCTGGCAATATTCTCAACAATACCTAAAAAACCGGGTTTCTCCACGAAGAATCGGGGGCTTCAGCCTCATATATTCTCAAGAAACCCGGTTTTGTCCCAGGTACAGATTTCAGCACCCCACTAGTGCAGCTAGGCACTAGCAAAACATAAAGACTATTTACTTCTACTCAACAGCCACTTGGGGGAGTCCCATACTATAGTTAGTGACCCGCGCAGAGAGATTGTAGCTGATTTCGCCTGTTTGCAGGAGCGATCGCAAATAATGCTCTAAATCAGAACCAATCCGACGTAAGTTGTAGTCTGTGAGGTCTACACCACTGGATTCTTCCACTAGTTCATCAAATTTACGATAAATCTTTTGCAAAGCGTCTTCGTTCCAGTTAAATTCGTTGTCTGGGTCAACATCCAATGTTAAGACCTGATTACTGGGAACCAGTTCGCCGTCCCGGTCAATTTCTCCTGCGAAAATGCGTATATGACGAGTTGTAGACTTGAGCAGCGTCGGGTTGTCCATAGCTAGGATCTGAGATTTAGGTTGATGATACTGAAATCATTGTAGACGCTACACCAGGGACTAATAAAGGGAACGGGGAACTAATCAATTCAAAATTCAAAATGTAAAGAACGCCTAGGACTGGTGACTGGTTACAAGGTAGAGAGTAACTCATGTCTAATGCCTAATTCCCTGTTACTCACAAACTGAGGTGAGGAAATTCCGGCTAATTTAGCTTCTAGTCTATGCTATGGTTTAAAACCAAGATTTTAATCTTGATAAAATTGTTTATTTTACTCTCCTGAATTTTATGTTGAAAAAAACGTACATCAAGTAATTTTACGTAGTGACGATAAAAATACCTCTGGCTCTAATAAAAGCTCAAAAAACTAGCGGATTTACTTACGTGTAAACACCAAAAGTTTAGTAAAAACTCAAACTGTTATTGACTTAAAAATAAAGTTGATGTAAAAAGCTTTAAAAAGCTAGAACAACTTCTTACAGAAACTTTATTGTATACAATCTCAAAAACTGAATAATAGTTATGGCTTGCTTTAAAAGCATCTGACACAGGTAGATGACAAGCTAAAAGCTGCAAGTCTGTCTAAAAACATACAGGAGAGTGCAATGGAAGATAAATGCTATGACTTGAAAAAAGATTCTTAATTCCACCAGAGTGGATTCAAAAAAATATAAAGAATTTTTTCTGGAAATATAAGTCCTTACCTCGTAACCACCAAGTACAGGAATCCTCAAAACTATGAACTCGAAAGCATTACCACGGCAGATAAATAATATCGAAGTAGGTGTTTATGATTGCGAAATACATCTGAAATTCCGACTGATTGAGGAAAAGAGTTTATTAGGCGATCGCGAACAACTGTTGCAAGTGCTACTAGACGCTTTGACAGAAGGCTCTGATGATTTCTTAGAGATGCTACAAGCATCTGTTAAAGCGCAGGAGATTTCTGAATTTAAAGCTTCACCTCAAATGCGCCGTCAACTAATGCGGTTGCGTAATGCTGTTGATAATACTCAGTAATCAAAAACAAAGCTGTCATAGGAGTAGCGGTAAATTTAAAATTAGGCAGACAATCTTAATTTTTTTATTGATGTTAATTTGCCTATTTGCTCTCAGTAATTAAGTTAATAATTGTATAATTAAATTCCTGGGCAAGAGCAATTCACCCTACTCTTTGAAAAGCTAAATGGGGTATTTATTAAGTGAGCTTTAATTTTGGCACTAAGTAAATAGCTATGTTCTTACTCATGCAAAAATACTGAACTTCCAGTAATTATCATTGTTTGGGAAGATTCAGATTGCAAAAAAAGTTGCTATTACCAGGGTTTTACTTGAGTTTATAAGTATTAATTTAGTCAGACAATATATCAGGAATAATCAATAGCTCAGATTTTTAAAAATGTATTGTTTGGTTGCATCTGTAATTTTAACTGTTTCTTTAATTCATAGCGGGTGACGCACCACCAATGCGTCTACTCTTAACAAAGAAGATTATTAATTTGTCAAAGCTTGTTTTAATATTCCCTATACGTCAAACGCAATTTTTCAAATCTATATTCAGTTAAAGATAGAACTCCTATTTGATTTTTGAACAACTAACCCACCTATAAGCTCGCTATATATAAAAAGGGTTTCTTCTCAGGATACTGAGCAATATTCTCGTAGGATTCCTATAAATAGAACGGCGGAAATAATTAAAGGTTCGTAGTAAGGAATTAAGTCCTTACTACGAACTCGATCACAATAATTTTATATTACTTAACATATTTAGGTTTATTCCCACGGACTTACTTACATAAAGTTAAGAATTTACTTAATGAATTTTATATTTACTGCATTTTTGAAAATCATCAATTAATACAAACTTTTTAACATGGGAACTATGCATTTTTAATCGCCGTGAGTAAAGCACAGTCAGTAAAAACTTCCAATTAGCAAAAGAGCATAAAGATATATTTAATAATCCTAAAAAACCTTGTAAATCTTTCTTTTTTAAAGCGACTACAGTCCAATGTAATTTTAAATATTGTTTAATCTCTTCTATATCAGGTAAGTAATCATGGTGCTTCTTATTAACTAAAGAGTATATCTTTTCCTTCATCAAAACATTTGTATTTAAACGCTGAATGAAAGAGAATTTTTGATTATAAGCACCAGGCCAAATTGTCCGATAAGCAAGACACTGATTGAGGAAAATTCCGTGGCCAAATTTAGCAATGCGAATCCAAGAATCTATATCATCACAGTTGGTGTTTAATTGAGAATCCCAGCCACCTGTTTTCAAAAAAGCATCACGGCGGCAAGCAACTTGAACCGGTGTACCAAATGGGACTAACTCCAAGAGCATACCGTAGTGAATATCTACTTGGGGAATATAAAAAGCTAAACCAGGGCCAAAGAGAGGAGTACGGCTGAGTTCCATTGCATTTGTATCGACTTGAGCCGCGATACAAGAGCAAATCACAGCATCAGGACAAAGTGCGATCGCCTTAGCCATCTGTTCAATACAATTAACATCTAAATAGTCATCATCATCTAAAAACTTGATCCAATCACCGCTAGCTTTCTCTACGCCAGCATTGACTGTTGCTGCATGACCTTGATTGACTTGGTTGCGATGATAGACTACAGAGCTACCCAAACTCCTGACATATTTTTCTGTATCCTCAGATGAGCAGTCATCAGCAACAACTACCTCACAAGGAATAGTCTGTTTTAGCGCAGAGTCGATCGCACGACGTAGTAAGTGTAGGCGGTTATAGGTAGAGATGACAATACTAAATTTCATAAATCTCACACCTGGAACAAAAGTTTTTACAATATAACCGCCATTCCTCACAGATCGTATTGGGGATATAACCTAGATAGCGAGTAATTTCTGGAAAATACTAGGTGGGAGGCTACAGACTAGTGGAACATGACAAAAGTGGCCAAACAGCTCCTCACTAGAGAAACCCACAACCAAACATAAAAATGCCTTTCCTCTATATCTTTACACCCTATTCCCTAGGTCTATTTTCAATAGAGTTACTTCAAGTAGTGGACTGAAAGATGATTATCCATTTATGATGGATGATCGTGAGATTTTTAATCAGACCAGCCATGAATGCTCAAGAAATTATCCGTTCCATTGAAGCGGAACATCTAAAATCCAACCTCCCCCAAATTTACGTGGGCGACACTGTAAAAGTCGGCGTAAAGATTAAAGAAGGCGAAAAATACCGCGTGCAACCCTACGAAGGTGTTGTAATTGCTATGCGTAACGGTGGTATTAACGAAACCATTACAGTTCGCAAAGTTTTCCAAGGTGTAGGAGTGGAACGAGTATTTCTCCTCCATTCTCCTCGGATTGATAGCATCAAAGTTATCCGTCGCGGTAAAGTCAGACGTGCCAAACTCTACTACCTCCGAGGCCGTGTTGGTAAAGCTACCCGGATTAAGCAACGCTTTGACCGGGCTTTATAACTTTATGGCTCTTGAGTATGCCAGAAATTTTTAGTTAACAGGCGGCATCTGCCGCTAGTTTGTTTCTTCAATAAAAATGTGTTATCATAACGATTGTGCGTTAAACTCAAAAAGTTCAACGTAGCAAACAAACCCAACCCAGCTTGTGCGCTCTTAGTTCAGTTGGTAGAACGCAGGTCTCCAAAACCTGATGTCGGGGGTTCAAGTCCTCCAGGGCGCGCTCGAAAGTAAAAACACAGCCCGAAGCAGTAGCACACCTGCTAAGATAGCAGAAAGTGCTATTGATTTCGGGTGTAGTTGTTTTATACTTGCAGCTTTTTGCTTCCAGTTAATATTTGATGGAGTTAAAGCTGTCAACCTGGATGAAAACTAGCAGAGTATAGCTGTATTGAAAAAGATGGGGGGATAAACGACCGTGGCCAAAAAGAATGAAGCAGAAATAGCAGAAACTCCAAGTGGGTTTAACTTCCTCAATTTCTTCCAAGGAACAAGAGAAGAACTAGAGAAAGTAGTTTGGCCCAGTCGCAAGCAACTAGTCAGCGAATCAGCTGCCGTGTTGTTAATGGTGACACTCTCAGCTTCTTTAATATATTTGGTTGATGGATTGTTTTCTTGGGCAGCAAAGCAGGTATTCTGATGACTTCTGCAACAGACGAACCAATGAACTCGGCGTTGCAGTCAGAGGAAACAGCAGAAGCAGCGTCAAAAGAAGCACGCTGGTATGCAGTACAAGTAGCCTCAGGCTGCGAAAAACGGGTCAAAACTAACTTGGAGCAGCGCATCCAAACTTTTGATGTGGGCGATAAAATTGTCCAAGTAGAAATCCCTCACACACCATCAGTGAAAATTCGCAAAGATGGTAGCCGTCATCATACAGAGGAAAAAGTATTTCCTGGCTATGTGTTAGTACGGATGATGTTGGATGATGATACTTGGCAAGTAGTACGCAATACATCCCATGTAATTAACTTTGTGGGAGCGGAACAAAAACGTGGCACAGGCAAAAGTCGTGGTCACGTTAAGCCATTACCCTTAAGCCACTCAGAAGTAGAACGCATATTCAAACAAACCACCGAACAAGAGCCAGTTGTCAAAATTGACATGGCGACAGGTGATAAGATAGTTGTGCTTTCTGGCCCATTTAAGGACTTTGAAGGTGAGGTAATTGAGGTTAGTCCAGAACGGAGTAAACTAAAAGCCTTACTATCGATTTTCGGGCGAGATACACCAGTAGAACTGGAATTTAATCAGGTAGAAAAACAGAGCTAAATACAAATGGCGAAGAAAGTAGTAGCGGTCATTAAACTGGCCCTGAATGCTGGAAAAGCCAACCCAGCACCCCCAGTTGGCCCTGCATTGGGTCAACATGGTGTGAACATCATGATGTTCTGCAAAGAGTACAACGCCAAAACAGCAGACCAAGCTGGTATGGTAATTCCTGTAGAAATTTCGGTTTATGAAGACCGGAGTTTTACATTTGTACTCAAAACGCCACCAGCATCCGTACTGATTCGCAAGGCAGCGAAAATTGAAAGAGGTTCTAACGAACCCAACAAAAAGAAAGTAGGCTCAATTACTACAGCCCAATTGCGGGAAATTGCCCAAACCAAACTACCTGACCTCAACGCCAATGATATAGATGCGGCAATGAACATTGTGGCAGGAACAGCTAAAAATATGGGTGTCACCATCACAGATTGATGATGCGTTTTGAGCGAAAAATTCAGATCACATCGAAAATCAATCCGAAATTTAAAATCTAAAATCCACGTATTGAATCGGGGGAGAAGCGAAGCTTCGTAAGTTACCCCAGGAGATAAAAATGACAAAAAAAGTATCCCGACGCTTGCAAGGACTGCAAGCCAAGGTGGAAGATAGAGAATACACACCTTTAGACGCTTTATTACTTCTGAAAGAAACTGCCACAGCTAAATTTGCGGAAGCAGCAGAAGCTCATATTCGCCTAGGTATTGATCCAAAATATACAGACCAACAATTACGTACCACAGTCGCACTACCCAAAGGTACAGGGCAAATTGTCCGAGTAGCTGTGATTTCCCGTGGTGAAAAAGTTTCCGAAGCCTCCAATGCTGGTGCTGACATAGTTGGTTCTGAAGAACTAATTGACGAAATCCAAAAAGGGCGCATGGATTTTGACAAATTGATCGCCACACCAGATGTAATGCCACAGGTGGCAAAACTTGGTAAATTGTTAGGCCCTCGTGGTTTGATGCCATCACCAAAAGGTGGTACAGTCACATTTGACGTAGCAAGTGCGATCGCGGAATTTAAAGCAGGTAAATTAGAATTCCGGGCTGACCGTACAGGCATAGTTCATGTTATGTTTGGTAAGGCAACCTTCGCGCCTGAAGATTTATTGATCAACCTGAAGGCTTTGCAAGAGACGATTGACCGTAACCGTCCTTCAGGAGCAAAAGGCCGCTACTGGCGTTCAATTTATGTGTCTGCCACGATGGGACCATCAATTAAACTCGATATTGCTGCTCTACGAGATTATAAACTGACTGAAGCTGCTTAATTAGTAAGTAGAGAGTGGGTAGTAGGAATTTACCAAACTCACCACTTTCCCCAAAATTTAATAAGCAAAGCCGGAGACCGCAGGTGCTAATCGCTTAATATCCTGCCTAGGTAAAGCTCTATTGCCACAAGCGAGACTCATAATTGTGTCTTGTCATGGCAGCCAGAGTATTAATCCTCAACCCCGGCTAACATAGCTGGGGTTTGTTGTTATGCCCTAGTCAGATAAAAATCATCACAGAGAAATCGACAATTATTTTCGGGAGGTGAAACCGACATGGGTAGAACACTAGAAAACAAAAAAGAGATAGTAGCTGATCTCAAACAAACTTTGAGTCAGTCAACTTTGGCACTGGTAATTGATTACCAAGGGCTGACAGTTGCCGAAATTACCGACTTACGGCGGCGGTTGCGTCCCACTGGCACTAGCTGCAAAGTGACTAAGAACACTTTTATGGGTATTGCCATAAAAGACGATGAAAAATGGCAACCCCTGTCGGAGTTGTTGAAAGGTGCTTCTGCCTTTTTATTAGTTGAAGAAGATTTTTCTTCTGCAATTAAAGCTTATCAAGACTTCCAAAAAGCCTCTAAGAAGACAGAACTTCGCGGCGGTGTAATGGATGGTCGCTTGCTCCAAGCACCGGATGTCAAGGCTTTAGGAGACTTGCCATCAAAAGAAGAACTCATGGCTCAAATTGCTGGAGCGATCAACGCTTTGGCGACAAAAGTGGCTGTGGGTATCAACGAAGTTCCCAGTGGACTGGGGCGTGCTTTGCAAGCTGTCGCTGATAAAGAAAATAGTGGCGATGAGAGTGCTAGTGAGGAATAGATAAGGGGTCATAAAAAACCAATTACCTATGACAAACTGCCAATTACCAAAAAAACAAATCAAAATTACGGGAGTAATATAAATGTCTACTGCAACCGACCAAATTCTAGAACAATTGAAATCTTTGACCTTGTTGGAAGCTTCCGAGCTAGTTAAGCAAATTGAAGAAGCTTTTGGCGTAAGTGCTGCTGCGCCTGCTGGTGGAATGATGATGATGGCTGCTCCTGGTGCTGCTGCTGCTGAACCAGTAGAAGAAAAAACCGAGTTTGATGTAATTCTAGAATCTGTACCAGCTGATAAGAAAATTGCTGTACTGAAAGTTGTACGGGAAATCACTGGTTTGGGTCTGAAAGAAGCAAAAGACTTGGTAGAAGCTGCACCTAAAGCAGTTAAAGAAGCGATCGCTAAGGACGCTGCTGAAGACGCTAAGAAGCGGATTGAAGAAGCTGGTGCTAAGGTGACAGTTAAGTAATTAAGTCAGAAGCCAGCAGATATTTACATTCTGCTTTCCGCATCAATTGCTTAAATATTCTTGAATAAAAAAAGGGGTCTAATTAGACTCCTTTTTTGTTGCTAATCCAACGATATCAAACACAGTTGTCATCTGGAAGCACGTAGATATAGCGATCGCTCTTTTCCCCTTTATTATGCAAATGCGTTAGCCTGTGGCATAACACACCCTACCAAAGTCGATTATCTGACAGAGAATGCCTCACTAAATCGACGAGTTACGGGTTCGATGATGAAAGTCAAAATTGATTTTTTACGTGTCACAATTTCACCTGTAGCTGCCATACCGGGAGTAAATGCTACCTCCTCACCTCGAACATTTAGAGAGTGTTTTTTCAGTTTGATTCTAGTAGGAAAAACTAAACCTAAATCTTTATCAATAGTGGCGTTGGGACTGACTTGGACAACTTCACCATCAATAGTTCCGAATTCTTGGAAAGGGAAGGTAGCGATTTTCACTTTTGCTTTCATTCCTTTTTGGATAAAGCCAATATCGCGGTTGAGAACTTTCACTTCTAGCAAAATTTCTTCCCCTTCCGGTAAGATTGACAGTAATTCTTCCCCTGCTTGTACTGGCCCCTTAGTTGCCTTAATTTTATAGATAGTACCTGCTACTGGAGCTTTGATAGTTTCTCCGTCTGTTTCTTTTCTGGCTTGCTCCAACTGACCGGAAATATTGGTGAGTTCTTCTTGGCGTTTATTTATCTGGGTCAAAATTTCACTTTGACGTTCTGATGCTACACGTTGTACTTGACTACGGGCGGCTTGGTAGGCTTCTTCGACTTGGCGAATTTCTTGAACTTGAGCTGCTATATCTTTTTGTAGGGATGTAACTCTGTCTTGAGCTTCTGTTAATCTATTTTTGGCATTTGTTACTTCGTCTTTAGCCCTGGTAATATCTGTCTGGGTGCGAGTTAGTCTTTCTTTTGCTTCTAGATAATCGACTCTAGGAACAGCACCAGGCGTAATCAGAGTACGGAGATTTTCTTCGCGGCTTTGGGAAATTTCTAGATTACTTTCTACCTTGACACGGATGTTTTCGGCATTGACAAGGTTCGTTTTAGCATTAATAACGCTGGTTTTGGCACTGGCGAGATTATCTTGCAATCGTGTAAAGCGGACTTTTGCTTGGTCGATAAGTGCTTTTTGACGATTAGCTTCGGCTTCTGCGGCTGCTTGACGTGCTTGGTAGTCACGCAGCCGGGATTTTAGTAGTTCATCTTGGATGTCTGTAGTAGTGGTTTGACCACCAATGCGTTCTGCTTGCAAACGCTGCAAATCTTCTCGAATTAATTTAGTGCTTTGAGCTAGGCGTGTGACATCGGTTTGTTTTAGTTCTAGGTCACGCTGAATCAGGGCTTGATCTTTGGTGACGATATCGCCTTCTTTCACCTTGATAGAAACAATATCGCCATTACCTAGAGATGTAACTGGACGTACCTGGGTGGAAGCGATTAATTCCCCTTGTCCAACTGCTACTTCGTCGATTTCTGAGAAACCAGCCCAGGCGATCGCGCCAAATACTACTAAGCTAATTGTTCCTGCTAATAATCTAGTGTAAAGCGGCGGTAATTCCTTAACGGCTTTACCCAGTTCGTAGGATAGTTGATCTTCTGGTCTAGCAAATTGTTCTTTGGTTTGACGTGCTTGAGCAGCATTGGCTGCTAGGGAATTTTTCATATTGGGGACTGGGGATTGGGGATTGGGAATTGGGGATTGGGACTTGGGGATTGGGACTTGGGGATTGGGACTTGGGGATTGGTATTCTGTTATATCCCATGACCCATTCCCTATGCCCCATAACCAAACTTAAACTGCTAAATATCGCCGTAAAAAACTTTCTAGGGTTTCTAAAGAGAAATTGAAAGTTTGCTCTATGTTAGCTATTTCCTCTTTTCTACAGAAAAACTCATTGGACAGTAATGTCCGAAAAGTTCCTAAAGCCTGTTGTGCTTTCGGATTAATTAAACCCAACACACCCCGTAACCCATCCACTACTAATAATGGAGAGCTAATTACAATTGGCTCTTTATTAAAGATGCGACTAAAAATTTGGGGAATATCTTCACGGAATAAAATCTCTGGCCCTCCGACTGGAAATATTTGGTTAACAGCACCGCCAACAGTGATTGAATCTACTACTATCCTGGCTAAATCATCCGTACTGACGATGGAAGTACGGTTTTTAGGGTCGCCAATCAATAGATATAACCCTGTTTCACGGAATCTTTCTGCCAAGGGAAGCAAGTTAGATGCTAATCCAGCCGGACGGAAAATAGTGTAATTGATACCACTAGCAGCTAAATAGCGTTCTACAGCCCGTTTAGCTTTAAACACGGGAGCATCTTCATACCCCCGTTCAGCTCCTAGTACAGAAATAAAGACAAAATGCTGTACTCTATTAGCTTTAGCCTGATCAATCAGTTCAATATTAGCCCGGTAATCTAGGGCAAGAGCATCACTATCAGAACCGTGGGTGCTGATTATATATTGAACACCCTGACAAGCTTTAGCAATATCTTTTTCATACCTTAAATCACCGATGAAGATGTCTGCACCTCGGTGTTCTAATTCGCCATAACGTGACGTGAGGCGGACAAATGCCCGCACAGACTGCTCTCGTTGGCGTAGGAGTCGCACAACTCGACGACCAATATCTCCCGTTGCTCCAGTTACCAAAAACATAATTATTAGGGATTAGGGATTAGGGATTAGGGATGGGTAGTTCTGAGTCATGTTAGCGGTAGTGGGGCGTTTAGCCCGTTCTGAGTGAATTTTTCACTCGTTACTCGGTACTTCTGACTCAGCACTGTGTTCCAGTCCCCAATATCTAATCTAAAATCTCAACTTTAAAATTCCACAATTACTGGTGTATGGTCGCTAGGTTGGGGTAATTTTCTGGGGGTGATGTCAATAGTGCAGCTTTTTGCTTGCTCGTATAATACAGATGTCAAATAGTGATGATCAATGCGCCAACCCAAGTTGCGACGGAAGGCGGCGGTGCGATAGTCCCACCAACTGAAGTTTCCGCCTTCGCTGGTAAATTTGCGAAAGGCATCAGCAAAGCCTAATTCTAGAATATCTCGTAAGGCCTGGCGTTCTGCTTGAGAAGCCATGATGTGATTTTCAGCTTTGACTTGTTCGTGAATATCTCTGGCTTCTAGAGCAATATTAAAGTCGCCACACATACAGATGGCAAGTTCAGATTGCAGAAGTGTTTGCAAATATTCCCGCAGCACCGTCAACCAGCGTAGTTTAAATTCGTATTTCTCACTACCAACAGATGAACCATTGGGAACATAGAGGTTTAGAATCCTCACACCATCTATTACACCAGTAATTACCCGTTTTTGCTCGTCCCATGCTGGATCAATGTCTGGTAACAATACTGTGAATCCGGTAGTAACATCTTTAAGCGGTTGCTGGCTAATTAAGGCTACACCGTTATAGGCTTTTTGTCCTGACACATACAGGTGATAGCCTAAATCTTCTAAAGGCGATCGCGGAAAATCCGCATCTACAACTTTGGTTTCCTGCAAACAGAGAACATCAACAGGATTTTGTCGTAACCAATCAATAACTTGTTCTAAACGAGTGCGAATCGAGTTGACATTCCAAGTGGCGATTTTCATTAGTTAATTAACAGTGTCTGTATAGAGAACAAATTTTTAACGATGATTTTTTTAGAATTATTTAATATTTATCAGGTTTCTTTATTTTTAGCCATTTTCTCTAAATGGACACCATAAAAAATTGATCCCATCTGTAATTTTTAGTATTGTTAGCTACAAAATTTCACTATATTGTGAGTTCTGCTACAAAATATTTTACTAGTTTCTGATCCCCAAGGTAGATGAAACTTAGAATACATGAGTTATATTTAAAAGGCAGTGGGTTAGTAACTATGACGCATGATCTCAAATTAACTAAGATTACCCTTTCAGGTATCAATTAGGTTAATTTAAATTGCAAAAGTGTCAGTAATAATCTTATTTCCTCATAATATTATTGAAGTTTTTATTGTGGGGAGCATCTTACCGACAGAACCAAAACAATTTATGAAAATCGCTCAAGTTGCCCCCCTGTGGGAACAAGTTCCACCTCCCAATTATGGAGGGATTGAACTGGTAGTGAGTCACTTGACCAATGAATTAGTACGTCGTGGTCATGAGGTTACATTATTTGCTTCTGGTGATTCTCAAACCCTGGCTAATTTAGCAGCAGTTTATCCGCGTGCATTACGCTTCGACAATACAGTCCAAGAGTATGCAGTATATGAAACTCTAGAACTTAGCCAAGTTTACCAACAAGCAAAGGAATTCGACCTGATTCATTCCCATATAGGGATTTCGGCATTACCCTTGGCGAGTTTGGTTTTAACGCCGACAGTACACACCCTGCACGGTAGTTTTACTAAAGATAACCAGAACGTTTTTAGTCATCACCAAAAGCAGCCATACGTCAGTATTAGCAACGCCCAACGTCAAATTAATCTCAACTATATTAAAACCGTTTATAACGGGATTGAAACAGCAGATTATCCATTCATTGCCCAACCACAAGAACCCCCATACTTAGCATTTTTAGGGCGATTTTCTCCCGAAAAGGGGCCACAATATGCGATCTCAATTGTTAAAAAAACTGGCTGGAAGTTGAAGATGGCGGGGAAAGTTGATGTAGTCGATGCCAAATTTTTTGAACAAGAAATTTTTCCCCATATAGATGGGCAGCAGATAGAATATTTAGGCGAAATTAACCATACACAAAAAGCTCAATTACTTGGTAACGCTGCAATAACTCTTTTTCCTATTAGCTGGCAAGAACCTTTTGGATTGGTGATGATTGAATCAATGGCGACTGGTACACCAGTAATTGCTATGAATCGAGGTTCTGTAAGAGAAGTGATAGAACAAGGCAAAACAGGTTTTATTTGCGAAACCTATGATGAAATGGCTCAGATGATTCCGGCGGCTCTGGAATTAAATCGTCGCCAGTGTAGAGAATATGTAGAAGACAAATTTAGTGTTATCCAAATGGTTAACAAATATGAAGCCGTCTATGAACAAGTGATCAATAATCAAATCCAATTAAATGGCTATATTCATGCGGATCAAATCTAATTTTAAACAACAACTTTTTTTAACATTTTTCAACAATAATTTTTTGAAGAGGACATTGGTATGATGAGTATGCGAGCAAACAATTGCCCATGTTGCGGTGGTTCTCTCCTGCGCCACGTTCGTCACAGTGAATTGTATTGGTTCTGTTTGTCTTGCCGACAAGAAGTTCCGCTTTTAAATACTAATCGCTTACCAAATGTGGACACTCGCAACACTAGTGTAGTTGCTCAATCTTCTGTGAGTGCTGAGTTATGAGTGCTGTTAGCGGTAGCGGGGCGTTGAGCAGCGTGCTGTTAGCGGTAGCGCAGCGTTTAGCCGGTTATGAGTTGTGTTAGCGGTAGCGCGGCGTTTAGCGGGTGCTGAGTTGTTTCTTTCCTCTGTACTGTAATCTCTTGGTTTTTAAATATGTAATTTTTAGCTCTACCTGATAAAATCAGGTGGAGCTAAATTAATAGGTAGAAGGCTGTGTTAGCAGCATTACTTTATGGTCAAGAAGATTTACGCTTAGAACAGGTTGCAGACCCCTCTCCAGATTTAGGTGAAGTAGTAATTAAAGTAGGGGTTGCTACTACTTGTGGTACAGATTTAAAAGTTTGGCGGCGTGGTGGTCATGCCAAGATGTTGAAACTGCCAACTTTGTTTGGTCATGAAGTAGCAGGGCAAATTGTCGCAGTAGGTGGAGGTGTGACAGGTTGGCAAGTAGGCGATGGGCTACGCCCCACCGTAGGCGATCGCGTCGTCGCCAATAACTCTGCACCCTGCATGAAATGTTTTTTTTGTCAACGTCAAGAATATTCTCTATGTCCCCATTTAACTTGGAATAACGGCACATTTGCGGAATATTTAAAAATTCCTGCCCCCATTGTGCAGCATAATATGTTGCGCGTTCCTGATAAGTTGCCATTAGCATTGGCAGCAATGACTGAACCTTTGGCTTGTGTGCTGCATGGAATCGCCCGTTCTAATGTTAAACCCAAAAATAGAGTAGTTGTTTTGGGCGATGGGGCAATTGGGTTAATGTTTGTGGCAACTTTGGCGGAGACTACTGAGGTGCTGCTGTGGGGAGGTAACGACCACAGACTAGAAATTGGTCAAAAACTTGGTGCAGCTAAAACCTTTAACTATCATCAAATACTAGATATTCCTGGTGTGGTGAAAGAACTTACCGAAGGTTGGGGTGCAGATGTGGTGATTGAAGCGACGGGAGTACCCAGCGTTTGGGAAACTGCGATCGCCTGCGCCCGCCCTGGTGCTACCGTTAATTTATTCGGTGGCTGTCCACGAGATACAACAATTACCGTCAACACAGAACAATTACACTACAGCGAACTCACCTTAAAAGGCGTATTTCACAACACCCCGGAATATGTGCGGGCTGCGCTGTCATTGATTGCTAGTCGTAAAATACCCTTTGAATTATTGATTAGTGAACAGCGACCATTAAAAGATTTAGAACAAGTTTTTCATGATATGAAAGCGCGGAAAGTAATAAAAGTGGCTATTAATTCTTAAGAAGAAAATAAGGGATTTAATATGGCACTAATAAGTTTATTAATTATAGGTTTTCTTCTGGATTTGCAAATAGAGATGTTAAATTACGTCTGGCACTGACAACTCTAACAATTTCAATTCCGTCATTAGTAATTATGTAGAAAATAATATATCCATCTAATGGAAGTCCTCTTAAGTCTGGAAGCAAATCTTGATATTTTCTCCCCATATGAGGAAAGCTAACGAGTTGTTGACATTTTTGATTAAACGCATATAAAAGTCGCTCACCAGCCTCAACATTTTCTACCGCGAAGTAATCTGCAATAGCTTGTAAATCACGAGAAGCAGGTAGTGAGATAATATACCGATTCATTTTTCAGCCTTTTTTGCTTGCTGCAACTGTGTTAAAAGCTGATTCACAAAAGTTTCACCATCAATTCCTTCTCCCCTTTCAAGTGATGCTATCCCTTCATCAATCTTGGTGCGAGTTTCTTCAAGCCACCCTTGATTAGAAATAGTCTCTTCTTCTAAAAGGCGTAATGCACTTTTAATTACTTCATCAACGCTGTGGAATCTACCTGTGGCTAGCAAAACTTGAATTATCTGTTCTTGCTCTGGGCTTAAGGTAATACTCATAACTATTCTATTTCTTGCCTTTCTCTTATGATAGAGCGTTTATATAGCGTTGCCTTGTCTGCTGAGGTACAAATTTATCTGTTTTTATCCTCATCTATCCGTTGTCAAGACACCTTACCATTCTAATTTGACATTATCTTTCTATAAAACGGGAATCCTATAGTTATCCCTTCATTGTCACCACACAATGAAGAAATTTTTCTGTGATTCCCGTATAGGAAAATGCTCAAAAAATCTCAGCTTAACTTTTTGATTTGCGCCTGTTCTCTAGTTTCTGGGCTAGGCGCGGGAATGCTATTTGATACCAAAGCAAATGCTTTACCAGGACAAAGTACAGAGGAAGTTGGTACTTGGATTAAAGCTCATCCCACCCTACGCCCTGGTAGGGGAGAGAAATTATATATTCAAAAGAGTGATACAGCAGCCCAGCGATTTACTTTTCAGGCTTCCGTATTGCCTCCGGGTAGAGTAGAATTCACCAAAGACCGGAGTAGGATTCGCTACGAGCGTCTAGCTATGTACGATGCTGTTAACGGCATGAGTTTTCAGCGTTTGCAAGAATCATTGCGGGTAATTTACGGTTTAGATATTTATCAAGACTTTAAAAATGCTCAACCCATCTATGAATATCCTAACCAGAGTGCAATTAACTCGGCGCGTTTTGCGAAAACTCCTATTAGAGAAGCTTTAAGGGGAGAATTACGAGTAGGCGATCGCTACGCCTATTGGATAGAAATTGCCCAACCACGAACCGGTAAGGCTTTCACAGGCCAAATGACTGTTTTACTCAAAACTGACTTAGATAAGTTAGAAGCAGAACTGCGAAATCGTTAGTTTAGGATATGACAGTCCTAATTAGTTTTGAGAAACTAGAACCCTGACTCTTTTGAAAAGTCGGGGTTTTGTTGTTCAGATTGCTGAGTTTTGCACTTGCAACTGAGAATCACCCACTTGGCTAGGCTACGTTAATTAGTGTATAAATTGACGTTGTTAATTGCTGAGTAGGATTAATTTCAATTGGTTTTAATCATCCGTGAACCTGCTACCTCTGAAGAGATAGAGGAAATGCTGAAAACTTGGGACGTATTTATTAAGATAGCAGTAGACATAGAACGCAAAATTCTTGCAGGTGGAGGCGTTCGCCACTACGAATGTGAACAAGAGTTGCTGAAAGACGGTAGCAGACAAAAGGATATTTGGGGTGCTGATTGGTCTCCTTACACTGAGGAAATCGTGTTTGAGTCAATCATCAATATCCGCCCCAGCCAAAACAACCGTAGTATGATCATCCAATCTCTACAAATTCGATAACAAGTTAATCAAATTACCAAACGATTGCTAGGAGGATTGTAATGCCCAACTGGAGTGCAATTGAAGCTAGTTTTTCACACCAACCCCACGCACAACAGTTGGGAGAATTGGCAGCTTGTTTAGCACGCCTCAACTCTTGGTTACAAAAAAGTGCTAACTCTGAATTAGTTCTGGTATTGTTGTCAGAAAATTTGTTGTATTTGTCTTTGATACAACAAAAAAGTGAAATTAATAATTTTGAATTAAACCAACTCCAAGACTTGCTACAGGGCTGGAAACAAGACTGGATAAATATTTGGGACAAGCCAACAGAGACAGCACGTATTGCGGCGGCCGCATCTACTTGGTCACAGCGAGTATTGGATATGTCTGGGTTGCTGACCTCTGAATCTATGAGTGCTTAGTCTCAAGTTATCTATTTCCTACTACCTAAAAACTTCCAGAAGGCGGGATTTGCCAAACGCCAGAAAAAATACTTTCCACAGCTAAAGCAATTCTCAGCAAATCTTCCTTGAGTAATGGCGGCCAATCTACACCAGCCCTCCGCCCTGCTACAAATAGCTGTTGTGCCTTAATACTTAATTGATAAAGGGCAAAAGTTAGCTCTTTATCTAGGCTGGGGGATTCTTTCAGGGCTTCAAATACCACTTTCAAAGCTAATAAAATCGAAGTGATTTGACCGGGTACAGGTGGCTTTCCCCACTTCATCCGCGTCAATAAGGCATCTGAGCTATCCTCAGTTGCTGTTGTTTGCCCTACTAGGAGTTTGCGAGCTGTTTCGTAATTCATCTATCCAGCGTAGCGTAAGTTTTTACACAGTATAGATACTTGGTTATGCGCTATCTTTTGCTATATGGAATGTCACCGTTTGGTGCTAAGTCCTCAAGGGCAATGTCTGACGACAAGCCAATTTAATCTACGCATCCCGTAAGTCTAGGATAAATATATCCTTATATGTTGTATGTAACATTAAGATTCCGCTTGAATTTGTCTGACGACTGTCAGGGCGGAATAACTTACCCCGGCTGTACCTTCTCCTGGATGGGTGGAATCACCGACTAACCATAAGGCCTGGATGGGTGTACGATTAGCAAAACCAAAGGGGCCAAAGGTGGGTATTCTTTGACCAATACCGCCAACTATACCGCGATCGCGGGCTGTGAAATTGGCAAAAGTGCGGGGCGTGGCAGCTTCTTGATAAACTATGGTTTCTGGTTTGAGATAGAAGTATTGAGCTAGTTTAGCGATCGCTTCTTGGGTAAACTTTTGTTTGAGTCCTGGATAATCTTCAGTACGCCACCACTGTTCAGGGTCTACAAAGGATGAGGCGATAATTGTGGCTTTCCCTTCTGGTGCGCGACCATCACCCGCGTGACTGACTGACACAAACAAAGAATTATTCTCCCCAATCTCTCCATCAGCATCATACATAAACTGTAAGTGTGGCGGACAATCCAGAGGTATAGCACTAGCATCTACACCCAAATACACCACAAACGCGCCGGATGCTTGGGGTAGCTTTTCCACACGCTGTTTATAGCCAAAAGGGGCTTTTTCTCCTAATAGTTGCACTAAGTTTTGAACGGTGACGTTAGCAACTACATGATCTGCGGTTTCCGTCCAAACTTCGCCTGTTTTTTGATTTCTGATGACAACAGCCGCAGCTTTGCCATTTTCGACTGTGATTTTTTCGACAGTGTGGCGCATTAATAATTTACCACCGTCTCTTTCTAAAGCTTCAACTAGGCGATCGCTTAATACCTGCATACTACCCTGAAGATGGAATAATCCTTGGGGTAGTTGGGATACACTCAAGGCTGTAGCGGCGTAAAGTAAAGCTGTTTCCTCCGCACTGACTTGAGAATATAGCTTGAGTTGCAAATCTAAAAATGTCCGCAGTCGTCGGTCATTTCCCAACCCAAATAACCTTAAAGCATCACCCACAGTTAACAAGGTGAAGGGTGCAGTAATAAATGTACTCGGACGTACTGCTTGAATTAACTGACCCAAATCCCATAAATTACGCGGTGGTAGAACTGGGTCACGTCCTTGGAATTCCCAACTGGCATTAAATAGAGTCGCCATCAGTTGCCAAAACGGTTCGCTACCAGGAAACTGTCTTTGCCGTTCTTCCCGCCATTTCTCAGGGTCACGCCAGACATTAATCGGTGTATTTTCCCCAGGTAAAAAGACTGCACAAGCCGGGTCACAAGGGGTTGCATCTGGTAAATCTATTTCCAGTTCCGAAAATATCCGATGATGGATTCCTCCTGGTTCTAACCCTGCTACCTGGGTTGCACCAACATCAAAGGTAAATCCTTGGCGTTTAAATGTGGAAGCACAGCCACCTGGGACAATGGCTTGGTCTAAAATTAACACGCTGTAACCACGATGGGCTAATAATGCAGCCGCCGTCAGTCCACCAATTCCTGCACCAATGACGACTACACGAGGTTTACTTTGATCAACAAAAATATTAGACATTAATATGAGTGTTACAAAAATTAATATTGTTACTCATAATTTTACAAGCTAATCGCAGTGAAGTAGAGGCGATCGCCGAAGAAGAAACCTATGCAGCTTGGAAAATTTTATGATATTGTCTGACTTGTTTTATAGGAAATTTCATATAAAATGAACAATGACGAGGATATTATAGAAATTCCTTTACGACCGATTGTTTGGATGGGAGACTCTCTTAAAAATATCCGCTCATTTCCTGAAGAGGTGCGTGCATCAGTAGGATATGCACTGCAATTGGTGCAAGCAGGAGAAACACCAATGGATGCCAAGCCTTTTAAGAGGGTTGGAAGTGGCGTGTATGAAATCGTCAAACGCTATGATACCGATACTTATAGGGCTGTTTATGCAGTAAAGATTGGAGAACAAATCTATGTCCTGCACGCTTTTCAAAAGAAATCAAAGCAGGGTATTAAAACCCCACAGGCTGATGTTGACCTGATTAAACAACGCTATAAGGATGCGGTAGCAAGGGAGAAACAACAATGACACAGGAATCCGTTTTTGAAGAAAGCAGTGGTAACATATTTGCTGACCTCGGTTTGTCCAATGCAGATGAACTCTTTACACGGGGTAAAATAGGGATTCAGGTACTGCGCCTTTTGAAACAACGCAACCTGAAACAGCGTGAAATTAGCGAACTTCTTGGCATTCCTCAACCAGAAGTATCTCATTTAATGAAAGGAGAGTTTCAACGGTTCAGCGAAGGTAAACTCCTCATTTTCCTGAAACGACTTGATACGGAAATCACCTTACATCTTCGCTCTCGTCACGCACCGGGAGAATCGGCTGAAACTGTGATATCGCTATAGGAATGGATAAATAGGTACTAAACAGCTTTCCAGTACCTAATTTATTGGGAAATATGGATTTGATTTTGAACCGCATTCGTTGTTAGGCGTTCCCGCAGGGTAGGAGCGCGGATGTTTACGCACATAGGCGCAGAGGTTTAGCGAAAGCTTTGTTGTTGGAAAAAATGAACTGTTATTGAAAATTATGCCTGGCGAGCGTCTGGAGTAACCGTTGTTGTAAAAAAGTATGGTCAATGCGATACACCAGATATTGTAGTTTGGCGTGCTGAAAGCAGATTAGAGGAAAATGCTTACGACCTATTTGATAATAATTGCGAACACTTTGCTACATGGTGCAAAACGGGTCTACACGCAAGTGAACAAGTAAAAAATGCAGGCGCAGTTGGAGTGGGAGCATCTGGAAGTGGAGCAGCCGTTGCAGGTAGTATCGGTGTTGTTGGTGCTGCTGGAGCAGCCGCCGGGTTAAGTGGAGCGGGGATTATGTCAGGCCTAGCTACAGTAGGCGGAGTCGTTGGTGGTGGTGCAGTTATGGGTATTGCTGCGCTTGGTTTAGCTCCTGCTGCTGTTACAAAAATAGCTATGAGTCAGGTGTTGATGGATGATGAAAGCCTTCCTGATGATGAACGTGAAGCTCGTTCTGTTGGAAGAAACATGACAACTGTAGGTGCATTGGCTGGTACTGCTGGAGCTGTTGGTACAGTGGCTGCGGCTGGAAGTGTTGCCGGGTTGAGCGCAGCTGGAATAACTTCTGGATTAGCAGCAGTTGGGGCAACAGTTGGAGGTGGAATGGTAGCAGGTGTTGCTATTACAGTTGCAGCACCTGCGGCTGCGGCTGCGGCTGTCGGCTTTGGTGCTTATAAACTCTGGAAATGGATATCCGAATAATAATTTACGACTTTAATTCAAGTGATTTAAACTCATTTGCAATTTGTAGCTTGAATGCTACTTGTAACTATTGAAATCCACCTGTTAGTTAGGTGGATTTTTTAAGTAAGGTTCAGAAAATTCACTTGGTTTATTCGGGCAACTTAAGATATAGAAGTAAGAGCTATCTTCACTCACCACTATCCATGACCTCAACCCTGTTAAAGTTTCCGCGTCTTAACGCCCCCAAAATACATAAGTTGCCCAATGGCTTGACCATCATAGTTGAACAAATGCCAGTGGAAGCTGTGAACCTTAACTTGTGGATCAACATTGGTTCAGCAGTGGAGTCTGATGAAATTAACGGTATGGCTCACTTTTTAGAGCATATGATTTTTAAGGGAACTGAGCGAATTGCTAGCGGTGAGTTTGAACGACAAATAGAAGAATGTGGTGCTGTCACCAACGCTGCCACGAGTCAAGATTACACTCATTACTACATCACCACCGCCCCCAAGGATTTTGCTGAACTAGCTCCCCTGCAAATGGATGTAGTATTAAATGCCAGTATTCCCGATGAAGCATTTGAACGGGAACGATTGGTAGTTTTAGAAGAAATCAGACGCTCTGAAGATAACCCCCGCCGCCGCACCTTTCGCCGGTCGATGGAAGCAGCTTTTGCAGAGTTACCTTATCGCCGTCCAGTCTTGGGGCCTGAATCTGTGATTTCCCAACTGACAGCCCAGCAGATGAGAGATTTCCACCATACTTGGTATCAACCCCGCTCCATGACGGCGGTAGCTGTTGGTAATTTACCTGAAGAAGAATTAATCGCAATCATCGCCGAAGGATTCACCCAAAACAATCCCATTACCCAGTCCCCAGTCCCCAGTTCCCAGTCCCTTAATCTCGAACCTGCGTTTACCGAAATTGTCCGCCAGGAATTTATTGATGAAAGTCTCCAGCAAGCAAGATTAGTCATGCTGTGGCGAGTTCCAGGAATGAATCAGCTAGAGCAAACTTATGGATTGGATGTGTTAGCAGGAATTTTGGCGCACGGAAGGACATCAAGATTAGTTCAGGACTTGCGGGAAGAACGGGGGTTAGTCTCTTCTATTGGCGTGAGCAATATGAGTAATCGTCTACAAGGGACATTTTATATTTCTGCTAAGTGTGAAGTAGAAAATTTACAAGCTGTAGAAGAAGCGATCGCAGAACACATCCGTAGGTTACAAACAGAATTAGTCACAGAAAAAGAAATCGCCCGTGTACAGAAGCGTGTAGCTAACAGATTTATTTTCGCCAACGAAACCCCAAGCGATCGCACCGGCTTATATGGTTTTTATCATTCATTGGTAGGAGATTTAGAACCAGCATTTAACTACCCAGCCCATATTCAAGCTCAAGCAGCCCAAGATTTACTCTTAGCAGCTAATCAATACCTTTGCCCAGAAGCCTATGGTGTAGTTGTAATCAAACCAGAATGAATTAGTGAGTAGTGAGTGGGGTGTGGGAGAATACATAAGTTTCTCATTCCCTTCTCCCCAATTTAATGATGTGGACTGAAATCGATGCCCATATTAGCCGGGTAACTGGCGAAAAATTTCAGAGTCAACACAGGCGATCGCTTAGTGGTGGTTGTATTAACCAAGGTTACGCTGTCTCCGATGGTCAAATGACGTACTTTGTCAAGCTCAACCAAGCGTCTCTAGTTGCCATGTTTGAGGCGGAGATGCTGGGGTTACAGCAGATGTACGATACTAATACAATTCTCGTACCAAAACCGATTTGCTGGGGTATAGCTGGGAACTCTGGTTATATTGTCCTGGAATGGCTGGAAATGGGAGGAGGTAACAGCAAATCCTGGGCGGAAATGGGACGCAAGTTAGCAGCGATGCACAAGGCCACCAGCCAGCAAGGTTTCGGCTGGGAGATGAATAACACCATCGGTTCTACACCCCAAATCAACACTTGGACAGCAGACTGGGTAGAATTTTATGCTAAACACCGTCTTGGCTATCAGTTCCAATTAGCAAGACGACGGGGTGGTAACTTTCCCAAACAAGATGATTTACTAGCAGCTATTCCTGATTTATTGGCAGATTACCAAGTCCAACCTTCCTTAGTACACGGTGACTTATGGGGTGGAAATGCTGGGTGTACGGTTGCTGGTGAACCAGTGATATTTGATCCAGCAACTTATTTTGGCGATCGCGAAGTTGATATTGCAATGACAGAACTTTTCGGTGGTTTTCCAGCCGCTTTTTACCAAGGTTATAACGAAGTATTCCCTTTAGATGCAGGCTACGAAACTCGCAAAACCCTGTATAACCTGTATCACATTTTGAATCACTTCAATTTATTTGGTGGTAGTTATGCTTCCCAAGTTAATCGCATGATTGAACAAATCCTGCGCGTAAGGAAAGAGGGATGAGTTACTCTCCCCCTGTCACCTGTCACCTGTCCCCAGGGCGGCCGCATCATGTCAACAAGCAACATCTATTGAGAATATACTTAAAAACAATGTCATTAGTCCTTGCTTATTGCGAAAATATTTGGCGATTACTTGGGGCTTAAAAAATAATCAAACGCGAAATCCTCATTTTTTCATTGGTTTTTAACCTTCGTTGTGATCAAGAGTAATTTAGATGCGTTTGCCCTGCACCTGTCCCCTGTCCCCTGTCCCCTCTTTACGGAGTATTAATAATCGAAGGTATCAATTGCTCAGGTTGAGGATTGAGAAATTGTTGCCAAGTTTTAATTTGTTCTTGCGCTGCACTATACACAGAAGTACCACGTGGAACTAATCGGGCAGTTTCAATACCTTTGGCTATATCTGAACTACCTTGAGTACGGGCAATATCTAATATTTGCTGACTCCATTGCTCAATAGCTATATTCGCATCCATCCGCAAGATGCTGTTGTTTGAAACTTTATCAGCTATTCGGATTGCTTCAACCAAAGCTTCGGGTGTACCAGTCTGTGCTACAGCCTTGGCTTGTGACCAGTTTTCCCTAGCGCGAATTTGACCTTGCCAATCTTCTATGGCTGTTTTTGCTTCACCAGCAAGCGATCGCCCGGAAGATGCTAGGGGTCTAGCAGCGTTAATTGCAGCCGCCAAATCTCCAGTTTGTGCCAAGTCTCGCGCTTGATCTAATAATGGCTGGTCTTGGATGCGCTGTACTCTCCCTACCCAAGTTCTAATTCTGCGGCGTGCTTCTGGATACAAGGCCCGACCCTGACGAATTTGACTAGCTTCGGCGATCGCAGCTTGTAAAGAATTAATATCACCTAAAAAGGCTATTTGTTCAGCCCTTTCTAAATAAGGTCTGTCTTCAATAGTTTCTACCTGTGCTTGCCAACGGTTGATGTCTTGTCTAGCTTCTGAACCACGGGGATTGCTTGTAGGTATTAGCTGTGCTTCGGCAATAGCTGCGCTTAAATCGTTAATTGTGCCTTGATTTGCCAGCATCCGCGCTTTTTCTAGCCGAGACACATCTTCTATTTCTAACCGCCATCGGGAGATTAGTTGTTGGGCTTCATTATAGACTGGTCGTGATGGCTCTATTTGTTGTGCCTGGATAATTGCTGCTTCTAAACCAGTTATATTGCCTATCCATGCACTCCTTTTCGCGTCAGCTAAGGCGATGAAGTCTTCAACTTCTATTCGCAACCCAGTAATTTCCGGAATTTGTCTGGCAATATCTAAGGCTGTATCTGCATCCCGTTCAGCCATTTTTGCCTGGGCTAACTCTAGCATTTTGCGTCCATAGGCGGGGATGAGTTCTTGGGCTTTTTGATACAAGTAACTATTTTTGCCAACTGACTCAGCTAATTTAATTGCTTCTACGTAATTATCAACTACCTTACTACTCGCTAATGTTTCAGCTTTGTCTAGCTTATCAACATCTTCTTTAGCTGAAGTAATAATGCCATTTAGTTCGTCATATTTAACGCTTGACCAGTATTTATTGTCTACACGCAGCAGCTTCGATGACACCATAAACGCTGATTGCCAACGCTGTTGACGCAGTTCTTCTTCTGCGTTCTTATATATGCCTTCTGCTTTAGCCCAAATAGTTTCCCACTTGGAAATTTGTTCATCTACTACTTTATAAGTTGGTAGGTCTTGGGGTATTTTACGAGCAGTGGCGATCGCTTCTTCTATTTTTCCGGCTTGAAAACTCCCATCAGCCAGTTTCAAAATATCCTGTGACCAAACCTCTAACAAACGATCAATTTCTCCCCGCAGTGGGTGATCTGGAGGCAGTTGATTAACTAAGGCGATCGCTTGTAGTAAATCGTTAACTGTTTGTTTAGAAGCGGCTAACTGGGCGCAATGTAACCGCACCGAAGCACTAGCCAGAGGCCAAAAAATTGCCGGACAATTGGGAGCAGTTGGTAACTTCAGTAGCATCGCCGTCGCCATAAATGCCACACCACCTGGAATAAGCGTTAACAATAAAGCCCACGCCACCCAGCCTTTCATCCAGCCTGGCAACTTAATATAACTTTTCTTGACTCTCTGAGTTACGTCGGATTGATCCTTAATAGGTAATCCTTCGGTATTATGCTCTGTTCGCTGCTTGACTGAATCATAAGAACCAGTAGCTGGGATACCAGATGCTTGGTGATCACCGACCTTTTGGGTTCGCGATAATCTTTCCTTCTCATCTGGATTTATTCCTCTGGTTGGATGCCAACTTTCTGGGATATCCCGCTCTGTCATCTCTCACACCAAAATAGTTGAATAGCTATCTGTTTTAGAATGATAATTCGATTTTCGCCAGAGTAACTTTCTCATATTTAAAAAGCTACTTGTTACATAATCAATCCCCACAGATAGCATTAATAATTCTGAGATTCAGCGTCCTTGTATACCTTATCCTGAAACCGAAGATTCAGTTTGCAAATCCACAATCAGTTGAGCTAGATGATCACTACTAGCTTGATAAACGCTGCCACAAAAGTCACAAGTTGCTTCAGCCCCATCATCTTTAACAATCATATCTTGCAACTCGGCTTCTCCCAACATTTTTAATGCTCCTAACACTCGGTCAAACGAGCATCCACAGTGGAAGCGCAAAATTTGGCTTTCCGGGAAGATATTTAAACCCATGTCACCTAATAGATCGTTAAAGATTTCTGGCAAAGTCTTACCAGCTTGCAATAACGGCGTGAACCCTGATAAAGCTGCTACCCGCGATTCCAATTTTGCCACTAATTCTTCATCTCTGGAAGCTTTAGGCAACACCTGCACTAATAATCCGCCAGATGCTGTCACCCCACCAGCACCAACAAACACACCTAAAACCAATGCTGAAGGTGTTTGCTCAGAATTTACGAGGTAGTGAGCCACATCATCACCAATTTCCCCCGAAACTAGTTCTACTGTACTAGAGTAAGGGTAGCCGTAACCGATATCTCTGACCACATAGAGATACCCATCACCAACTGCACCCCCAACATCTAGTTTGCCCTTAGTATTGGGAGGCAATTCCACAGATGGATTACCCACATAGCCCCGCACTGTCCCATCTAAGCCAGCATCGACTAATATACCGCCCAACGGCCCATCACCCTTGACCCGGACGTTAACCCTAGAGCCAGAACGCTTCATACTAGAAGCCATCAACAAACCTGCTGCCATCGTCCGCCCCAGAGCCGCCGTTGCTACGTAAGAAAGCTTGTGGCGTTGCCGTGCATCTTCTGTTAAGCGCGTGGTGATCACACCCACTGCACGAATTCCACCGTCGGCTGCTGTGGCGCGAATTAATTGATCCGCCATGAAAACCTTACCAATAATAGTGTCTCAACAAACGCCCTTGCTCTTTAGCGTCGGGTTTCAAGTAATATTTAGTATAACAAAACTTAACTTATACACCACTTACGCAAGTATATCTAGTAGAAACAGAGACTTTTCATAATTTTCTGTTGATAGTTTGAAGTCAACCATCCTAAGTAAGGAAAAAGTAGGAAAATCTCGTTTCTTTATTCATTTACAAGTTTGATGTACAGGGGTTTCGGCTGGTGGGACTGAGTATCTCTATTGTGCGGTCAAGCCGAGCAAGCAGGGGGGTAGGTTTGCGTAGGAGAAAACAAATGTTTAAAATAATACTTATCAACTTGTGTATAGTTTCGGTAATGTTAAATTGGTTTTGTCTGTGAGCGATCGCGGTATATTGCTTTGAATAAATGAGAGTCACCCTTACGCATTACAAGTAAAACTCTGAATTACCACTCTTTGAGTCGAGTGTAATAGCAACGAGTTTGGGCTACAACCTTGAAATTACCAACTAAAACCGTGATGTCGTCTTCCGCATATATCACGACATCAAGGCAAAATGCAATGAGGGTCAGGCATTCAACTCATAATTAACACAATTGTTTTTTCTATAAAATTAATGTTTCGAGTTTTGCTTGTACTTCTTCTATTAAATCTTCTGTTAAACTTTCAACAAATTTTACTTTTCTAGCTTTCCAATCTAGTGTTTTAATTTGATCTGCTAACACAACCCCTTTTGTTTTCATTCCTTCAATAAGGGGAACTTCAAACTTAAGCCCCTTCGGGTTAGTAGTTATAGGACAAGCTAAAACTAAAGAAGCCATTTGATTGTACTTAATTGGAGATATAACAAGAACAGGGCGATAGCCAGTTTGCTCACGCCCTTGTTGTTGTAGCTCGTTATTTAGTGTTATGGCAATATCATCAAATGACATTCCAGAATTACGAAGGGTAAATACACGCTGAATTGATTCAGCCGTGAACTGTTTTGCAGAGCCAAACTCTAATTTAACAATGTCTCCTCTATTGGGAAAGTAAGGCGGCTTCACTACCAAGCTTCATTCCCCACAGCGTCACCTGTTTCAAATTCTGGATAAAAATTATCAGGGGTCATCCCTTCAAGTAATTCATCAAGCGTATATTTTTTTCGTCTCTTTGGTGTAATTACTATGCTATTGCCTTCAACACTAAAATTGATATCTGTTCCTTCAGTTACGTGTGCTTGTTCAGCTATCGATCTAGGAATCCTAACAGCTAAACTGTTTCCCCATTTAGCTACAACTGCTGTCATAATCTTCTCCCAAAGCTGTATTAGCGATTTATACGCCCAATTTTGTGTTTCCGCAGCAAAACCTTTTCAATAATCGTTTGTCTGACGTATATACTTTGAAGATACATAAAAAAACAAGGGGTGTCAACACCCTTTAGAAAAAGTGACTTTTTACTTCTATCTCTCTATCCAAGCCAATACTGAGCAAGGAAGTTAACCAGTAATGGCAACTAAAATCCTTATAAGGAAAGCTTAAGAGCAAAGTAATAAGATTTTTTCTTAACTAGATTTCTTACTTGCGCCTAGCTCTATGTTAGAAGTATCCATAATCGATTACGAATAAACGCCCAACTCATTCTATCTCCCTTATTCTTTACCCATGATTTAGAATTACTATAGAAACTGCTGTCATCGAGCTTCTACAAATGCTAGGTACTTTTCAACACACCCAACTGCGAATAGAAATAGAAGCATCAGCCAATGCCATACATGATAGTCTATTACGCACCGAGCAACTGGGAAAATGGCTGATAGGGCAACGATTTGCGCCAGGAATACCAGATGAACTGACCGCAGGATTGGAGTTTACTACCTGGACTGGAGCGATCGCTATTCATCATCGGGTAGATGTCGCCAAATCCAATTGTCTACGTTTGTTACTCAGTGGCGGTATTGATGGATTTCATGAATGGTATTGGGGAGACGGTTGGGTACAATCTCGCGTCGAGGGAATATCATTACTACCCTTAAATTTGGGGCAAACTGTCAGTTTATTGAGTTTGCGCCAGTTTCTCACCGAGTCTCACAGCAAGGTTTAATTACTGCTCATCACCCGCAGAGAATACTTGCTCAACTGTTAATTGTAAGTCTGGAAAAGTAGAAGATTGAATGCGTTCTGCATCAACAAATTCCGCAGGTTCGTACAAATCCTCAATTAGAGTAAAAACAGTAACTTTGTTAATTAAAGGATCAACAATCCAATATTCGGGAATGTTAAGAACGTTATACTCAACTCTTTTGGCTCGATAATCTACAGTTTTGGTTGACTCACTGACAACTTCTACCACCAATAAAGGAGGTGGTTCATTGAGTTCAATCACTGCTCCTCGGTTTCTCAATTCTCGCCACTGAGATACTGGAAGCACAACCACATCTGGAATTCTGGATGTATCCCATTTACCAGCACGGGGAGAACGGACACCAACCACCATTTGCTTAGAAGTCCAGTTTAATTTTAAGCGGAGAATTTCATCACGAAAAAAATCATTGAGAAATTCTGCGATCGCTCCATGTAGTCCACTTCCTAAACTCATAGGAACTAGTTCCCCATTGACCAGCTCGTAGCGAGTATCAGTCCCATCATCATAAGCTAGGTACTCTGCAACGGTAAATTTCTTAGTGACTGCCGGAGTTGTGGTCATGACATCATCTCATGTGCCTTTACCTAATTTTAATTTGGCTTCACTACCAACACTGAACAAGCCGCTTCTTCCACTACTTGACTACTCACAGAACCCAAGACAATCCTTGTCATACCTGTTAAACCACGACTGCCAATAATAATTAAATCTGCTTTGTAGATATTAGCAAGACGAATAATTTCTTCGGCTGGATTACCAGCTACTATTTCAATTTGACTTTTAACTGATAACTGTTCTTGAAAAGATTGTAATTGCTGTTCAATTTGGAAAGCGGAAAATCTCAAAGACTGGGGTTGAGGACGATCAGCTGGTAAGTCTATTTCTGACTCTGCTGTGGAAAAAACATGACACAATATCACCCTAGTCTCTGGTGATAAAACCAAATCATCTAAAGCTTGAATTACTTGTGTTGCAGTTTCCGAACCATCGAGAGCCACCAAAATAGTTTTTAGCACAACTGTTATCTCCTCAGATGTAGACCCCTGATACAAGTACCTAGACTTTCAGTTTGTAGCTACTGAGTAGGTTTTAGTCAAACTAAAGGAAAAAATTAATCATTCTTGAGGTTCATCTTGTTGCAGGCGACGGCGGACTGAATCAGCATGAGAGGGTAAACCTTCAGCTGTTGCTAATGTGTCAATGACACCAGCAACTTTTTGTAGAGCAGTCTGGGAATATTGAATAATATTCGAGTGCTTGAGGAATGTTTCCACGCCTAAAGATGAGGCATAACGAGCAGCACCGGAAGTAGGTAAGGTATGGTTTGGCCCTGCTAAGTAATCGCCTACTGCCTCTGGGGTAGAGTAACCTAAAAATATCGCTCCTGCATGACGAATCAGGGGGAGTAATGCCCAGGGGTCTTTAATTTCTAACTCTAAGTGTTCCGGTGCAAATTCATTAGAAAGTTCGGCAGCAGCTTCTAAAGATTCCACGAGGACAATTAAACCATAATGAGCGATCGCTTTTTCGGTATCTATCCGCCGGGGGTGATCCACCAACTGTCTTTCTACTGCTAATTGCACATTTTTAGCTAAAGCCGGATCTGTGGTTAACAAAATCGCCGCCGCCATCGGATCATGTTCAGCTTGCGCTAATAAATCCGTTGCTACATGAACGGGGTTGGCTGTTTCATCAGCAATAATCAAGACTTCACTTGGCCCTGCTAAACAATCAATACCGACTGTGCCATAGACTAGTTTTTTCGCTAGGGTGACATAGATATTACCAGGGCCTGTAATTACATCTACCTTGGGGATTGTTTCTGTCCCATAAGCTAAAGCCGCGATCGCTTGCGCTCCTCCCACCCGATAAATTTCTTTCACCCCTGCTTCTTGCGCCGCCACCAACACCGCCGGGTTAATTACTTTTTCCGTACCTGGTGGTGTCACCATGACTATACGCGGTACACCTGCCACCTTAGCCGGAATCACATTCATCAGCACTGAACTGGGATAGGCCGCACGACCACCAGGAACGTATAAGCCTGCCTTATCTACGGGGGTGTAACGTTTGCCTAAAACTACGTCATCATCCCCAAAATGTACCCAGCTTTTCGGGACTCGCTGTCGATGGAATGCGTCAATTTGGCGACAAGCCAGCCTAATTGCTGTCAACAATTCTGGTGATACTTGTTGGTACGCAGCATCCAATTCCGAACCTTTCACCAGCAGTTCTTCTGGTTTGAGAATTTGATTGTCAAATTCGGCAGTATAATGTAACACAGCTTTATCGCCTTGGCGTTTTACTGCTTGCAAAACTTCCCGCACAGTCGCTTCCTTGTGAAGCACTTGGTCATCATGGGTGCGATCGCAAAGTCGTTGCAATTCTGCTTTTACATCTGCCTGCTGAGTAATGATTCGCAGCATGGAGTAAGGACAATGCCAAAGTTTTAGAATATTCCCACCTGAGAATTAGGTTTACCCTTTCCCAAAAAAGGTAGAGAGCTGACGCGAATTCTCTTCTCTAGCTTAACCTGGATTTTTTTGATACTCTCAAGGTGTCTGAAATTCAATGGGGAATCAAGAAACAGGAGTAACATCAATGCCCGATGCCCAATACCCCATTCCCAATAACTAATTTTTTTTCAGAAACCCTAACATTGGCAATATAGATGCTATATTAGTAAGTCTAGTAGTGTGTGTACATAATTAATAGTCTTTTTGGAATTGACTGTGGCGAATACAAAGTCTGCTCTTAAGCGCGCCCAAATCGCAGAACGCAATCGGCTGCGTAATAAAAACTACAAATCATCAGCCAAAACGCTGATGAAAAAGTACCTAAATGCGGTAGACATCTATGCCGCTAACCCCACCCCAGAATTAAAACAAGAGGTGGAAACACGCCTGTCGGAAGCTTATAGCAAAATCGACAAAGCAGTGAAAACGGGAGTTCTCCATCCCAACAATGGGGCGAGGAAAAAATCGAGATTGGCTAAAAAACTCAAGCCAATTACGCAACCAGCATAAATAGGTTATTAGTCATTAGTTATTAGTCACTAGCTAATGACCAATGACTAAAAATTAATGACTAATAACTAAAAAATGCAGCTGATTGATACCCACGTTCATCTCAACTTCGATAATTTCCAGCCAGATTTGGCAGCAGTGCGATCGCGATGGCAAGAAGCAGGAGTAGTACATCTAGTACATTCTTGCGTCGAGCCAGCAGAATTTTCCAGTATTCAAGCCATAGCACACAAGTTTCCTGAAGTGAGTTTTGCTGTAGGACTGCATCCCTTAGATGCCGAAAAATGGCAAAGTGAGACAGCAAAGGAAATATTATCTTTAGCCAGGTCTGACTCAAAGATAGTAGCAATTGGCGAGATGGGGCTGGATTTCTACAAAGCTGATAACTATGAGCAACAGCAAATAGTATTTGAGGCACAACTAGCGATCGCCTCTGAACTGAATTTACCTGTAATAATTCATTGTCGGGATGCCGCCGTTGCAGTCAGGAAAATATTGCAAAAATGGCAAGAGGGCGCAAATCATCGGCTACGGGGTGTGATGCACTGTTGGGGTGGTACACCAGAAGAAACTCAATGGTTTCTAGATTTAGGCTTTTATATTAGTTTTAGCGGTACTGTCACATTCAAAAACGCTAAAGCCATACAAGCCTCAGCAGCGATGGTGAAAAGCGATCGCCTGCTGGTAGAAACCGACTGTCCTTTTTTAGCCCCAGTACCAAAGCGAGGTGAAAAACGTAACGAGCCGGCTTATGTCCGCTACGTAGCAGAGCAAGTAGCTCAAATACGGCAAGAAACATTAGAGGCCATTTCTGCTCAAACCACCCAAAATGCCTGTGAATTATTTAATCTCGCAATATAAAGTTTGTTTATTCATCTTGTAGGGTGCAGTTAAAAAATAAAACGCTAGGAGGACAAAAATGTGCTACTATGAATCCCTCCAAAACATTTTGTGTGCGCCATAATGATAAATAAAGGAACGGAAAACTCGTAAGCTTGATTTTGTAAAGTTATCAACTTGACCATCCTCACATCTCTACAAGCGGATGCTCTGAATGCGTGATAAAACCTGGCAACCAACATTGAGATAGACTGGCCTTTTATTCAACCTATAGAAAATTGTTAAAAGAAATTGTCTTGTGATTATAATCCAGCAAAATCCCGACATTTTGATCCAGAAAATACAAAGTGTAGCTCGATTCCTCAATTTGAGACTATTACCGTGAGTATAAATGGTGTAGTGCAGACCAAGTAAGAGCTGCGTAAATTGGTAAGCGCGCTTTGAGGAGAGGAAATGAGGCAAAAAAACAAACTCAGGCATATCTTAAGACTACGGCTATTGAAGAATCATTCAAATAGCTGTATCTTCGTAGCGGTGAAGAGTGTTCAGGGGCTATAACCCCCCTTGCCAAAATCTCCCTCTCCAGTTTCAATTGCGGCGTTCACCTACACCTGTAAATAGTCAGGTGATATTGAAGGATAAGTTTCCTAACGGCTAAGGACAATAGCTGGTGACACCATAAAGTGACAAAGCTTTGTCCTCTAAAAATTTGACCAGGTTGACAAAGGTAGAGGCATGATTACCGAAAATTATATTGAACCCGCCTTTTTGTTGCCCGACTTGATTGAAATCCAGCGTTCAAGCTTTCGCTGGTTTTTAGAAGAAGGGCTGATTGAAGAACTTAACTCCTTTAGTCCGATTACAGACTATACGGGCAAACTAGAACTGCACTTTTTAGGACAGAACTACAAGCTCAAGGAGCCAAAGTACAGCGTAGAAGAATCCAAACGGCGGGATAGTACCTATGCCGTCCAAATGTATGTCCCCACACGCCTGTTGAATAAAGAAACTGGGGATATTAAAGAACAAGAAGTATTTATCGGGGATCTGCCTTTGATGACCGATCGCGGCACGTTTATTATTAACGGAGCAGAGCGGGTTATTGTTAATCAAATTGTGCGATCGCCTGGAGTTTACTATAAATCAGAAATCGATAAAAACGGGCGACGTACCTATTCAGCTTCACTCATTCCTAACCGGGGAGCGTGGCTAAAATTTGAAACAGACCGGAATGATTTGGTCTGGGTACGCATTGATAAAACTCGGAAACTCTCAGCCCAGGTACTTTTGAAAGCCCTAGGGTTATCGGATAACGAAATTTTTGATGCCCTCCGCCACCCCGAATATTTCCAAAAAACCATCGAAAAAGAAGGGCAGTTTTCGGAAGAAGAAGCCCTGATGGAGTTATATCGCAAACTCCGTCCTGGTGAACCACCAACCGTATTAGGTGGACAACAACTGCTAGACTCTCGATTCTTCGACCCCAAACGGTATGACTTAGGTCGCGTAGGTAGATATAAACTCAACAAAAAATTGCGGTTGTCAGTTCCTGACACCTTACGCGTTCTCACCCCTCAAGACATCTTGGCCGCTGTCGATTACCTGATCAACCTAGAATATGATATTGGTAGTATTGACGACATTGACCACTTAGGCAACCGCCGGGTAAGAAGTGTCGGTGAATTGCTGCAAAACCAAGTACGGGTAGGTTTAAACCGCCTAGAAAGGATCATTCGGGAACGGATGACTGTATCCGATGCAGAATCTCTGACCCCAGCATCTCTAGTCAACCCCAAACCATTAGTAGCAGCCATTAAAGAATTCTTTGGCTCTAGCCAATTAAGTCAGTTCATGGATCAAACCAATCCCTTAGCAGAACTGACCCACAAACGCCGTCTGTCAGCCCTAGGCCCTGGTGGTTTAACCAGAGAACGGGCAGGTTTTGCCGTGCGAGATATTCACCCCTCCCACTACGGACGTATCTGTCCCATTGAGACACCAGAAGGCCCTAACGCTGGGTTGATTGGTTCTTTGGCTACCCATGCACGGGTTAACCAGTACGGCTTCCTAGAAACCCCCTTTAGACCGGTGGAAAATGCACGAGTAAAATTTGACGTGCAGCCAGTTTACATGACCGCCGACGAAGAAGACGACCTGCGGGTAGCCCCTGGAGATATTCCTGTTGATGAAAATGGCTACATTATAGGGCCGCAAGTGCCAGTGCGTTATCGCCAAGAATTCTCCACTACAACACCAGAACAAGTAGACTACGTGGCAGTATCTCCGGTACAAATTGTATCGGTAGCTACCAGCATGATTCCCTTCTTGGAACATGACGACGCTAACCGCGCCCTCATGGGTTCTAATATGCAACGCCAAGCAGTACCCCTACTGAAACCAGAGCGTCCCTTAGTCGGTACAGGCTTAGAAGCTCAAGGTGCGAGAGACTCAGGGATGGTGATCATCTCCCGGACTGACGGTGATGTCACCTATGCAGACGCGACAGAAATTCGCATCCGTCCCAAACCTAACGCCCCAGAAATCAAGTACACCCTTTCCAAGTACCAGCGTTCTAACCAAGATACCTGTCTCAACCAAAAACCCTTGGTGCGGATTGGTGAACGGGTAGTAGCTGGTCAAGTATTAGCTGACGGCTCTTCTACCGAAGGTGGAGAATTGGCACTGGGACAAAATATCGTCGTTGCTTATATGCCTTGGGAAGGCTACAACTACGAAGACGCGATTTTGATTTCCGAGCGATTGATCCAAGATGATATCTACACCTCAATTCACATCGAAAAATATGAAATTGAGGCACGGCAAACTAAGCTAGGCCCAGAAGAAATCACCAGAGAAATTCCCAACGTCGGGGAAGATGCCCTACGTCAGTTAGATGAACAGGGAATCATTCGCATTGGGGCTTGGGTAGAAGCCGGCGATATCCTTGTAGGTAAAGTTACACCGAAAGGTGAATCAGACCAACCGCCAGAAGAAAAACTATTAAGGGCGATTTTCGGCGAAAAAGCGCGGGATGTAAGGGACAACTCCCTCCGTGTACCCAACGGTGAAAAAGGTCGGGTAGTTGATGTACGCTTATTTACCCGTGAACAAGGGGATGAGTTACCACCAGGAGCTAACATGGTAGTCCGGGTGTATGTAGCTCAGAAGCGGAAAATCCAAGTCGGTGACAAGATGGCAGGTCGCCACGGGAATAAAGGGATTATTTCCCGCATCTTGCCGATGGAAGATATGCCTTATTTGCCTGATGGTTCAACCGTTGATATCGTCCTCAACCCCCTTGGTGTACCCAGCCGGATGAATGTCGGACAAGTATTTGAATGTCTTTTGGGTTGGGCTGGTCATACTTTGGGAGTGCGCTTTAAGATTACTCCCTTCGATGAAATGTATGGCGAAGAATCCTCTCGGAAAATTGTGCATGGCAAATTGCAAGAAGCACGGGATGAAACCGGGAGAGATTGGGTGTATAACCCAGATGATCCAGGCAAAATTATGGTCTACGACGGTCGGACAGGTGAAGCCTTTGACCGCCCAGTGACTATAGGCGTGGCTTATATGCTGAAACTAGTACACCTAGTAGATGATAAGATTCACGCCCGTTCTACAGGCCCCTACTCACTAGTGACCCAGCAACCCTTGGGTGGTAAAGCTCAACAAGGTGGTCAGCGATTTGGGGAAATGGAAGTATGGGCATTGGAAGCCTTCGGTGCAGCGTATACCTTGCAAGAGTTGTTGACAGTAAAATCTGACGATATGCAGGGGCGCAACGAAGCTTTAAATGCGATCGTTAAAGGTAAAGCGATTCCCAGACCTGGAACACCAGAGTCCTTTAAGGTGTTGATGCGAGAGCTGCAATCCTTGGGGTTAGACATTGCTGTACATAAAGTAGAGACCCAAGCTGATGGTAGTTCCTTGGATGTAGAAGTCGATTTGATGGCAGACCAAGCCAACAGAAGAACACCACCTAGACCAACTTACGAATCGCTTTCCCGCGAGTCTTTGGAAGACGACGAGTAGTGAGTGCTGTTAGCGGTAGCGGGGCGTTTAGCCCGTGCTGAGTGCTGAGTATTAAAAACTCAGCATCCAGAACTTAGATATCTCTGAACTCACACCTTTTAATTGAATAATCTACTCAAAACTCAGCACTTAAGTATGAGACCTGCCCAAACTAATCAGTTTGACTACGTAAAAATCGGCTTGGCATCACCAGAACGGATTCGCCAATGGGGTGAGAGGACATTACCCAATGGACAGGTAGTTGGTGAAGTCACCAAACCAGAGACGATTAATTACCGCACCCTCAAGCCAGAAATGGATGGCTTATTTTGTGAGCGCATCTTTGGCCCTGCGAAAGATTGGGAATGTCACTGTGGTAAGTATAAGAGAGTCCGCCATAGGGGTATTGTCTGTGAGCGTTGTGGTGTAGAAGTTACCGAATCACGGGTGCGCCGCCATCGCATGGGATACATTAAACTTGCTGCCCCAGTAGCGCACGTTTGGTATCTCAAAGGGATTCCCAGTTATATTTCCATCCTACTAGATATGCCCTTGCGGGATGTGGAACAAATTGTCTATTTCAACTCTTATGTTGTCTTGAGTCCTGGCAACGCTGAAACTTTAACCTATAAACAGCTACTGAGTGAAGACCAGTGGTTAGAAATTGAAGACCAAATTTATAGTGAAGATTCTCTGTTGCAGGGTGTAGAAGTAGGCATTGGTGCGGAAGCATTATTGCGCTTGTTGGCTGACATTAATTTAGAGCAGGAAGCCGAAAACCTCCGGGAAGAAATTGGCAATGCTAAAGGACAAAAGCGGGCCAAACTGATTAAACGCCTGCGGGTGATTGACAACTTCATTGCTACCGGTTCAAAGCCAGAGTGGATGGTGATGACAGTCATTCCCGTAATTCCTCCAGATTTGCGCCCAATGGTGCAGCTGGATGGCGGACGATTTGCTACCAGCGATTTGAATGATTTATATCGCCGCGTTATTAACCGGAATAACCGTTTAGCACGACTGCAAGAAATTCTCGCACCAGAAATTATTGTGCGGAACGAAAAGCGGATGTTGCAAGAAGCAGTGGACGCGTTGATTGACAACGGTCGTCGAGGACGCACCGTGGTCGGAGCAAATAACCGACCCCTGAAATCCTTGTCTGACATTATTGAGGGTAAGCAAGGACGTTTCCGGCAAAACTTGTTGGGTAAACGGGTTGACTACTCTGGCCGTTCTGTAATTGTAGTTGGGCCAAAGCTGAAGATTCACCAGTGCGGTTTGCCCAGAGAAATGGCCATTGAGCTATTTCAACCATTTGTTATTAATCGCCTGATTCGCAGTGGCATGGTAAATAATATCAAAGCTGCGAAAAAGTTGATATCTCGCAATGACCCCAGTGTTTGGGATGTCTTGGAAGAAGTAATTGAAGGACACCCCGTCATGCTCAACCGTGCGCCGACACTGCACCGCTTGGGTATTCAGGCCTTTGAGCCGATTTTGGTGGAAGGTAGAGCGATTCAACTACATCCTTTAGTCTGTCCAGCGTTTAACGCTGACTTTGACGGAGACCAAATGGCGGTACACGTACCTCTGTCCTTAGAAAGTCAGGCTGAGGCGAGGCTGTTGATGCTGGCTTCTAACAACATTTTGTCACCAGCTACGGGTAGACCAATTATCACACCTAGCCAAGATATGGTATTGGGGGCATATTACCTAACTGCGGAAAATCCCAATGCTACTAAGGGCGCAGGTAAATACTTTGCTTCACTGGATGACGTAATTATGGCCTTCCAGCAAGAGCAAATTGACCTGCACGCTTATATCTATGTGCGGTTTGATGGTGAACTAGAATCCGACGAACCAGATACAGAACCCCTAAAAATTACAAATAACGAAGATGGTAGCCGGACTGTAATGTACAAGTTCCGCCGCATTAGAGAAGATGCCCAGGGAAATGTAATCTCTCAGTATATACGCACAACTCCTGGTCGTGTTATTTACAATAAAGCGATTCAAGAAGCACTTGCCAGTTAATTCGTAATTTCTAATTCGTAATTCGTAATTAATTCTGCAATTACGAATTACGAATTACGAATTATTAATTATTTATGACTAAGGACTAATGACTAATGACTAACGAAAAAATGATTTTTCGCAATCGCGTCGTTGACAAAGGTCAACTGAGAAATTTGATCTCTTGGGCGTTTACCCATCATGGGACGGCGCGGACTGCGGTGATGGCGGATAAACTAAAAGATTTAGGATTTCGCTACGCTACTAGAGCCGGGGTTTCCATCAGTGTTGATGATTTGATGATTCCGCCCAGTAAAAAGAGTCTGTTGGAGGCGGCCGAGGAAGAAATCCTTGCTACCGAAGCCCGTTACCAACGGGGAGAAATCACAGAAGTAGAACGCTTCCAAAAGGTAATTGACACCTGGAATGGTACTAGTGAAGCCCTGAAAGATGAAGTAGTTGTCCACTTTAAAAAAACTAATCCCCTCAACTCCGTGTATATGATGGCCTTCTCTGGGGCGCGGGGGAATATCTCTCAGGTAAGGCAATTGGTAGGGATGCGGGGACTGATGGCAGATCCTCAAGGGGAAATTATTGACTTACCTATCAAAACGAACTTCCGTGAAGGTCTAACGGTAACGGAATATATTATTTCGTCTTACGGTGCGAGAAAAGGCTTGGTTGATACTGCTTTACGTACCGCCGACTCTGGTTATCTTACCCGCCGTCTAGTTGACGTATCCCAGGATGTGATCATTCGGGAAATTGATTGCGGTACTACTAGAGGGATTCCCGTCCGGGCGATGACCGAAGGGAGCAAAACCCTGATCAAGCTATCTACACGCTTGCTAGGACGGGTAATAGGAGAAGATGTAATACATCCCACTACAAAAGCTGTAATTGCACCACGCAATACCCCGATTTCTGACGACTTAGCGAAAGAAATTGAAAAAGCTGGGGTGACACAAGTTGTAGTGCGATCGCCTCTAACTTGTGAAGCAGCCCGTTCCGTCTGTCAACACTGCTACGGTTGGAGTTTGGCTCACGCTAAGATGGTGGACTTGGGTGAAGCGGTGGGGATTATCGCGGCTCAAAGTATCGGTGAACCTGGAACACAGTTAACCATGCGGACATTCCACACCGGCGGTGTGTTCACGGGGGAAGTAGCGCAACAAGTGCGTTCTAAGGTTGATGGCACTGTCAAGCTACCAAAAAAATTGCGGACAAGAGCCTATCGTACCCGCCACGGGGAAGATGCCTTGTACGTGGAAAGTAACGGCATTCTGATTTTAGAACCACGTAAGGAAGGTTCTGAAACCCCAGTACCCCAAGAAGTTAATCTTACCCAAGGTTCTACACTATATCTATTTGATGGGCAGTCAATAAAAACTGGTCAGTTACTGGCAGAAGTTGCCCTAGGCGCACGTACTACCCGTACCAATACAGAAAAAGCCGTCAAAGATGTGGCTTCTGATTTGGCTGGGGAAGTGAAGTTTGCGGAAGTGGTTCCTGAACAAAAAACAGACCGTCAAGGCAACACCACCATCACAGCCGCCAGAGGTGGTTTGATTTGGATTTTGTCTGGGGAAGTTTATAACTTACCACCAGGGGCAGAATTGGCCGTCAAAAACGGCGACGCAGTAGAAACTAACGGCGTTTTGGCAGCAACTAAATTAACAACTATACACGGTGGTGTCGTCCGTTTACCAGAAGCTACTCCAGGTAAGAGTACGAGGGAAATAGAGATTATCACGGCATCTGTAGTTTTAGACCAAGCTACAGTCACCGTTCAAAGTTCCCAGGGGCGCAACAATTACTTAGTCACCACTGCCAATAACCAAGTATTTAACTTGCGAGCAACACCAGGCACAAAAGTTCAAAATGGTCAGGTGGTAGCTGAGTTGATTGATGACCACTACCGTACCACCACAGGCGGCTTCTTGAAATTTGCAGGTGTAGAAGTCCAGAAGAAAGGTAAAGCCAAGCTGGGCTATGAAGTGGTACAGGGCGGCACAATGTTGTGGATTCCCGAAGAAACCCACGAAGTCAACAAAGACATCTCCTTGCTGTTGGTAGAAGATGGTCAGTATGTCGAAGCTGGCACTGAGGTCGTGAAAGACATCTTCTGTCAAAACAATGGTGTAGTTGAAGTTACCCAGAAAAATGACATTTTACGGGAAGTGGTGGTGAAGCCAGGGGAACTACTGATGGTAGATGACCCAGAGGCAGTGATTGGGCGTGATGACACATTTCTTCCGGCTGGTGAAGAATTGTTGGGACGAATTTTCACAGAATTACGTTACATTCAATATGTGGAGTCACCAGAAGGCCCGGCATTGTTAAGCCGTCCAGTTGTGGAGTTTGCCGTACCTAATAATCCTGATGTGCCATCCACTACCTCTGTCAGCCAACAAACAGGACGTTCAATTCAGTTGCGGGCAGTACAGCGTTTGCCTTACAAAGATTCTGAACGTGTTAAGTCTGTGGAAGGAGTGGAACTGCTACGTACCCAATTAGTTTTGGAAATTGAGCAGGATGGCGAACAAGAACATAATGCTTCTCCCCTGGCAGCAGATATTGAGTTAGTCACGGATGCTGAAAACGCAGAAATTCAACGCTTGCAGTTGGTAATTTTGGAATCCTTGGTCATTCGTCGTGATATTGCGGCTGATGCCACCCAGGGCAGTACCCAAACTACTTTACAAGTCCAAGATGGCGATACGATCGCACCTGGATCTGTGGTAGCAAGTACCCAAATCCTATCTAAAGAAGGTGGGATTGTACGGGGTGTGCAGAAAGGTTCTGAAGCTGTGCGTCGTTGTTTGGTACTGCGTCACAGTGACATGATCACAGTGAATACCAGTGTCCAACCCAAGGTTAAAGCGGGTAGCTTAATCGTCGCGGGGACAGAAATTGCCCCTGGATTTTTAGTTGAAGAATCTGGACAAGTTGTCTCAGTGAAAAATGCCGCCGCCACTTCCGCCAGTAAAGACTCAGCCCTTAGCACCCAAAACTATGCGGTGACTATCCGCGTGGGTCGTCCTTATCGAGTCAGTCCTGGTGCAGTGTTGCAGATAGAAGACGGCGACTTGGTACAACGGGGCGATAACTTAGTGCTGTTGGTATTTGAGCGGGCGAAAACTGGGGACATCATTCAAGGTTTGCCTCGGATTGAAGAACTGCTAGAAGCCCGGAAACCCAAAGAAGCCTGTATCTTGGCAAAACGCAGTGGTGAAGTGAAGGTGGTTTACGGCGATGGTGATGAAGCGATCGCGGTTAAAGTCGTAGAAGCCAATGGTGTCGTTACTGATTACCCCCTAGGCCCTGGACAAAATTTAGCCATGCCAGATGGTTCTCCTGTAAATGTTGGACAACCTTTGTGTGATGGGCCTTCTAACCCCCACGAAATTCTAGAGGTATTCTTCAGCCTCGGTTCAGAAGACGGAATTTATGCTTGCGCCAGCCACGCCTTACAAAAGGTACAGACATTCTTAGTGAACGAAGTGCAGATGGTTTACCAATCCCAAGGGATTGATATTGCCGATAAACACATCGAAGTCATTGTGCGCCAAATGACCAACAAAGTCAGAATTGATGATGGTGGTGACACTACTATGCTTCCTGGTGAGTTGGTGGAATTACGCCAAGTTGAGCAGGTAAATGAAGCTATGGCTATTACTGGCGGTGCTAGGGCGGAATACACCCCAGTATTATTAGGGATAACTAAAGCATCCTTGAATACCGATAGCTTTATTTCTGCGGCATCCTTCCAAGAAACCACACGGGTTCTCACGGAAGCAGCGATTGAAGGGAAATCTGATTGGTTGCGTGGCTTGAAAGAAAACGTAATTATTGGTCGATTGATTCCGGCGGGAACTGGTTACAATACCTATGATGAACCCGGTATGATTGACGATTATGCTACTTTAGATACCACCAGTGTTTTAGATGAAACTGATGATCCACTGGATATGGTACTAGATGACCGTACAGCTCGCGCCTACAATTTAGACACTCCTGGTCTAGATACTGGATTTACCAATCGTCGGGCAATTCTGGATGATGATGATTTAATCGCAGATGAAATTCATGATCTCATAGAAGACGACCAAAGCGACGACTATGAAGAAGAAGAAGATGATGATGATGATGACGAATATGACGATGATTAACTTAGAGAATTAAACAAATAAATTCCAAAGGCAAAAGAATTGCATCTTTTGCCTTTTTCTTTTTTTGTAGGTGCTACCTAGTGCTACACATTGTGCATCGATAAATAAAGCTGTATTAAACAAAAACAAGATATCCCAGTTGACTTTTTTTTATCTTACAGCAAAGAACCACCACAGCTAGAACCACACCCAGCAGTGCAACCATAGCAATAATCAGCAGTTTGAATTTCATCAATTAAGTTTAAACTGCCAAATTCTAGTAATTTAGCTACAGTGATAGCTTCACCGTTAGCCGTTTTTGCAGGTAAATTCATCATTTGATTAAAGTCGCAATCATAAATATTACCTAAATAATCTACTGAAAGCTGATCACGACACATTAAATGTTCTACTGTACTTCCATTAAAATGAGACTCTAAAAATTGTAAATAGCTACTATGAAGTTTTTTTCGCTCTAAATAAAGTTTAGTTCTACCAACTGGTAGGTTGGTAATTGTAAACAGGTGATTAAATACCAGATTAAAACGTTCTTGCAAAAATATTTTATAATCTCGTTCTAGTTTTCCTTGTTCAGGTGTTAAGGAAAATTTTTCACTCTTGGGGAGTTGAGGATTGTAAACCAAGTCTAAAATTAAATTCGGGTCTGTACCATAGCCCAGTTGATTCAGCCATTGTAAGGCTTTAATTGAAGCATCAAATACACCATTACCCCGCATTTTATCCACATTATCTGCTAAGTAGCAGGGTAAAGAAGCGACAATTCCCACCTGATGTTGGGCAAAGTATTCTGGTAAATCACCAAAGCCATTTTCAAAATAAATAGTCAAGTTAGAACGAACAATTACTTGTTTATTGTTTTTTCTAGCAGATGCAACTAATGATTTAAAGCCATAATTCATTTCTGGTGCGCCACCAGTCAAATCAACAATCTCAATTTCTGGAAATCTCTCTATTAATTCAATTAATTGGTGGCAAATTTCTGGAGACAATTCTTCCGTGCGTTTGGGACTAGCTTCTACATGACAGTGGGTACAGGCCAGATTACAGCGTTTACCTAAATTAATTTGTAAAATATGAATCTTTTTTTTAGTAAAAGATTCATTTAATTTTGTTTTAAATGGCGTGATGATTGTATCTATATTTAGCATTGATGACTACTCCCGATAAATAAAAAATATTTTGTTTCAATTTTGCAATAATCTATAAATGATTCCACCAAGAATGGTGGCAATAGGTAATGTTAAAATCCAGGCAATAAAAACCTTAAAGAAAACAACCTTGTTAGTTTTTTCAGTCATTAATCCTACGCCAAAAATAGAACTAACAGTAACATGAGTTGTAGAGATAGGTAGACCAAAGTAGCTAGCTGCAATAACTAAACTACTTGTAATGATATTGGCAGATAAACCCTGAGTATGATTCATGGGGGTAATTTTTATGCTTATGGTTTCAGCAACTTTTTGAGAGCTAATTAAACCACCTAATGCCATAGCCATTGCAATAGTTATCATTGACCCTTGCCTGGAAAAATATGCAATCACCATCACCAGAGAAACAAGTTTAGGCGTATCATTAAATCCTTTAGTAAAACAGATTATTCCAGCACTGATATAGTGAGCAATCTTAATAAAATTTTGATTTATGGGTAAAGAAACTTTTGGCTTGATATATTCAACTATGCTGTAAACGCCTGCGCCTAAAACAATAGCAAGAATGGGACTTAAAAATAAGGGTAAAACAAAGTAACTTAAGAGGACTGCAAAATTAGCTTTAAGTCCAATCGCTACTAATGCACCGCCCAGAATAGCACCTATTAAACTATGGGAAGTCGAAATAGGTAAACCCAATATTGTAGCAATTAGTACCGTTAATCCAGTAGCGATCGCCACTGCTATATGAAAGTTAGGAGCATTAGCGATCGCATCTTTAACAATACCCTGACCTGAAAACGTTTTGACTAACTCATTAGCAAATATAGTGGACGTTAAAGCCCCTGCAAAAGTTGTGACAGTTGCCCACAAAATTGCTGTTTGGTAGCTAGTTATACGACTACCAAACAGCGTAGCTACACCTTTAAAATTGTCATTAGCTCCTTTAACATAAGCCAGAAATAGCGTAGCAATAAATATACTTACTAACCACATTTTAAAGATGATAAATTAACAACAACCACCACCGCTATAATGCCAGGTTGAATCAGTAATCATTATTTCTGATGGCTTTAAAGCTCCTAGTTTAGCAGCAGTTTTATCACAAACTGCTGCCGGAATGCCACGTTGCAATAAATGACCAGCTGAATCATCAAAAAATGGGTCAGAACCAGCATAAATAGCGGTTTTACCCGTAAAAATACAAGCACCATCTTCTGGAATTTCTACTTTGAAAGCAACCAAATCTAGACTTTCTAACAGTAGATGCTTTTCTAAGTTATAAGTTTCTGCGTCTAGCAAACGATAAGGACGACGAGCGCGAATTTCAATTTGACCAAAGCCAGCGTCAATAATGCGTTGAGTATATTCTTCGTAGGTGAGTGCGCCTGATAAACACATAGCCCTTAGCCGTTCATCTTCTTGTAAATGGTTAGGGATAGAAGTGGTAGCAATGGGATCACTCATTTGCAAGCGTCCACCTGGTTTTAACACCCGATAGGCTGCTCGTAGTGCATGAGTTAAATCTTCAGGTTCAAAAATATTAAACAGGCAATTCTGGGCGACAATATCAACGACAGCATCAGCCACAGGTAAATTAAAAGCATCTCCTTCCCGAATTTCCACAAAACTGGTGTCAAACCAAGGGTTCTCTTCAGCCGCCAGTTCTAAATTACGTATCGCCGCTTCTCGCATAGCCGCAACAGGTTCAACCGCAATTACAGCCCCAGGACGGCGAGAAAAATAAGCAAACTGCAATGCTTCTAAGCCACCACCAACACCGATATATAACACCGTAGGCTGATGGGAAAGTTCCGTAGGGTGAACTGTAGTTCCACAACCATAGTTCATTTCCTGCATAGGTAAAGGGATTTTTAGCCCTGGAAGTTGCAGAGGTGTACTTTGAACACAACAAAGTCCTACTTGTGGAGTTTGAGCGACTTCACTGTAAAATTGGGCTGCTGTTTCTAGATAAGTCATGGCAGTTCTGGTTGTGCGTGTTGTTATGTGGAGTCAACTTTGTGCATCCTAATATAACTAATGACTAGTTATATTAGTTTTTGCTGAAAACTCTAAAATTAGGGTTGTAGGGGAGATAACTTCACTAACTACTCACAACCGGCTAAACGCCGCTCTACCGCCAACACAACTAACTCAGCACTCATAACTCTGGGGCTTTATGCGTAGATAAGCGTTAACTTTAGTTAATAGTTCTTCTATATTGAAGGGTTTGATTACATAATCATTAACAATGATGTCTAAGACTGAGATGCGATCGCTCACTTCATGTTTAGCGATTAGTAAAATTATCGGCACTTGATTATCCATACTTTGCAAGCGATGATAAAATTCTAATCCTGAGTCTCCAGGCAGTGTCTCATCTAAAATGATTAAATCTAGCTGTAACGCCCGTGCTGCCATGATTGCAGTTAATCCATCGTAGGCGACGCTTACTTGATAACCTTCATAGTTCAGTTCTAACTCCATAAATCGAGCTAGCTTGACTTCATCTTCAACCAGCAAGATGTGCGTCATGATCGGGCAAAAGTAAAAAGGTAAAGGTAAAAAATTAATAGATAACCTATAATGTGAGCTGTTGTCTGCACATAGTCTTTTGACTCCTACTGTGCTGTGCTAGCCAATAATATGGGCATCTAAATAGTTCTCCGTTAGCTTAGTATACTTTTGCGTAACTAACAAGGGTAAATCTGTAATTACCGATTATAAATTGCTGCACTCTTGAGCAATTGTCATCATTTAGCAATAAGCTGTTATGTCTTCACCACATTCATCAGCAAGATAACAAAGTGCCTTGAAACGTAAAGCTACTACTTGTTCGTAGAAAGGATTTAATTTACACATTGGCGGAATGTGGAATAGTTTACGCCCAAACAGCTTTACATCTCGTTCAAATGGACATTGAGCAGGAATAAGTCTACATAAAAGATGAGCTAGTTTATGGTTATGAATTTCGATTCCTTCTAACCATCTGCGAATAGGATTAAGTAGGTCGTTGTGGGAGTGAAGTTGAGTAAAGCTTGTCATAATCCATTACCTTCATTATTATTACTTTGTGTATTTAACCTTCTATACATAAATACAGTTAGGCTATGTCTTTTTATGCAGTTCTCAATAGAGACAGATATTATCTTTGGGAACACTGTTAACTACAGATGCAGGTGTTGCGATTACAGAAGATTGCCTAAGCACCGTCACATATATGTTTTGCTAAACGTTAGTGTAGATAAGTCTGGCTCTTGTTGTGATTTAATTTTTGGGAGGCGCAGCTCAAAACTCATCGCTGGAAGCATTTAGCTGAAAGCAGCTGCGAAAACTAATGACTAACGACTTTCTCAAGAACAAAAAGTTTATTTTTGATCGATGGGCTTATAGTTATGACTGGCTCTTACCTTCTGTGTTTTACCAGGCTGTCCACAAACGACTGCTAGAATATGTCGATTTACCAGAGTGCGCAAATATACTTGATTTAGGTTGTGGTACTGGCCGCCTGCTGGAACGGCTAGCTAATGAGTTTCCCTACTTGCAAGGTACTGGTTTAGATTTATCGTCTAAGATGTTGCAAGTTGCACGACTGAGCAACCGCCACCATCCCCGGTTAATTTTTATTGAAGGTAAAGCTGAAGCTCTACCTTTTGGTGATGGTCAATTTGATGCTGTATTCAACAGTATTAGTTTCTTGCACTATCAAGAACCAAAACTGGTTTTGCAGGAATTAGCACGGGTGCTGTCTCCTGGTGGACGCTTTTATTTGGTTGATATCACTACGAAGAAAGAGAAAGAACCACAAACATTGTCAATTTCCCATCAGGGAATTAAATTCTACAGTCCCCAGCAACGGGAAATTCTTGGTGCTGCTGCTGGTTTGTCGTGTTTGCATCATTACTATTTATTAGGGCCTGTATTGCTGACAGTCTTTGCTAAACCGTGAATAGTTTTGAGTGCTGTTAGCGGTAGCGCGGCGTTTAGCCCGTGCTGTTAGCGGTAGCGCGGCGTTTAGCCGGTTTTGAGTTTTCAGTGCTGTTAGCGGAGCGGTGCGTGGGCAATGTATTGAGTGTTGAATTATACTTTTTACTCAGCACTGATCTTGATAGTGCATAAACACTACAGGAACTTTGATGAGTTTTTTGGCTAATTGGGATAAATTAAACTTACGCTGGAGTGCCTTTGGTAAGTTTTCAAAGTTGATTTGCACAAAACCAAAGCGACTGTAAAATTTTGCGAGCCTTTCACCTAGACATTCAAGATATAACGGTTGCGTGGCTTGAGTGATGAGATGTCGTGTGAGCAGAGTTGCTAAACCGTGACCTCTCCAAGCTGGTGTAACGACTAAACTACCGAGTTCTTGGGCTTGTGCAAAGTTACGTAGTTGTCCGCAGGCTATGATATCTCCTTGAGATTCAATTACCCAAAACTGCTGCCAACGTAATTGGGTGGGGTCAAGTATAGCTGAAAAAACTAACCATCTTAGCGATCGCATATCCCTAGATGTCGCTCTACGCATTGTACATCCAGGTGGTAATGATAAGTTACTCTGCTTCATAATTAATTGAATATAGATAGTGGAACTCGTTTTTATTGATAAAAATGTTATTTGGGGCGTTTTTGCAAGTATACATAAATAAGATTAAACAATACTTCTGATAGAGTCATAAATTAGCCATAACTAGATTTTAGATAGATACATTTACCATACGTATTTTTTAAAATGAAGTCTGAACTAAATGAAGGAGTATAGTTATGTCTGAAGAGCGGAAACAAAAATCTAAAAATCAAGAAACCACTCCCACCTCTTCTGGTGGCTACCAAACACCACTACAAGAAGATATCCGCAAAACTGGTGATGCTTCTCAATCTGATGCTAGAGAATCTGCTACACCTGAAGCTCCAGGAGAAGATGACGTAGCTGGTAGCCCCAATCAAGGTACTGAATCACGATAATTTTGCAGAAGTCTAAAGCCTAAAAACCTTTAATTGGCTTTTTTGGTGGTTAAGATAACTCAAGAGAAAATGAGTAGATATGTTTAGTTTACCTCTACATTTCTACTCATTATTTATCATACTCAGGACACAGCAGAGGCTTAAGCCCAGCTAACACAAATCACAATCGGCTAAATGCCGCGCTACCGCTAACAGCATTCACTAATGGGTAAGGTAATAGTAAATATACTACCTTCTTCTAAACGGCTACGGACTGTAACACTACCACCCATACCTTCAACAAGGGTTTTCACAATTGATAATCCTAAACCACAACCGCCTATAGAGCTAGTACGGGCTTCATCTACACGGTAAAATCGTTCAAAAATCCGTAATTGGTGTTGTAAAGGTATCCCATAACCTTGATCACAAACTTGTATAATTACTGCTTGTTCTTGCTGATGCAATTTCAAAGTTATTGGCGTATCAGAATCGGAATATTTAACAGCATTGTCAACTAAATTTAGTAATACTTGCTTGAGGCGATTGTAGTCTGCTTTCACTACAATGGGATTGATGGTATATTCGATTGTAATTTGGCGATCGCTATATTTTTCCGCCATGCCTGCAACTTCTATAATTAAGTCATTCAATGCGCATTCTTCCAGGCAAAGCTGCAAGTAACCACTATCGGCTCTAGCTAAATCTAGTAAATCTTGCAAAAGCCGAATTGTTCTTTCGGCTTCTGATGCAGCAGTTTCTAAGGCTTCTCGCTGCATATCGGTGAGATTAGTCTGTCGGCGTAAAACACTTTGCAAGTAACCGTGTACTATTGTCAGTGGTGTACGTAATTCATGGGAAACATTACTAACAAATTGACGCTCTTGTTCCCAAGACTGGGAGAGGCGAGCTAACATCATATTGAAGGTTTGTGCTAATTCTTTGACTTCGCTAGGTGCTTTATCTAGATACAATTTGGCTTGTCCTAAATCTGCGATGGAAATTACAGAGGTCATTTGGCTGAGTTGCATGAGTGGTTGCAGAGAACGCTTGATGTAAAATGCGATCGCCACAGACATCACGATAATTGTTAATACACTACCAACGCCTAAACTCTCCACCATGACTAAAAATATCATCTGTTCACGGGTGACATCCTGGATCACAAATAATTTACCTAGGACTTTTCCCCGTACTGGTATTGCACCACCACATAACACAAAGTAGCGTTGACCAACTTTATCTATTCGTGGTCTTATCGTCATTTCACCGAGAGACATTAACTCAGTTGCTGTTGGATTCGACAACTGATTCCAATTATTAGATTTTGCTAAAATCTGATTTTCAGGACTTTTAACCCACAAAAATGTATTTGTCGCTGTCAAGTTATCAATTGCTTTTTGTAATGCTGTCGTTGATGGCATCATTTCACTATAAATCTGCACATCGCGGGGTAGCCTTTGGGCAATTGCTTCAATATTTCGTTTGTGGTTATTGATTAACACTTGCCGCATTTTCCAGCTTGTCCAGAGAGCCAGATTTCCTAAACCCAAAGCGGAAACTATAGCAATACCAACTGTCAAACGTAAACGTAATGAAAAAGGATCTATTTTTTGATAAATTTTTCGTATTTGTGTCACTTTGGAGTTTCAAGATTTGGGGTTGGACAAGTTCTTTGGGAATAATTACACTGATAAACGTGCGATTCTTGCCAGCTTAGGGGGATTTCTAATAAATCTCGTGAACCTGTAAAACCTTGACCGATAAATAGTAATAGGGCAATGCAATTTATAAAAGTATGAATTATCCGCCAGCGATTAGACCGATCTTGATAAATATCTTGCACAATTGCTATCGAAAAAATCATCAGTAGGGCTGCGGTAATCCCTATATAGTAGTGTGACCAATACCATTCATTTGTGCGACGAAATACGCCATCCTGACAGCCAAGAATCACTAAACCTGCACCTGTCAACGTGGCAAAGACACCGCGCCATAATCGCTGTTTTGCTTGAAAAAGTAAAACTAAACAAACTATAGTCAAAACAAACATTAGCAGAATAAATATAACTTGGAATAAATTTTGATTCCAAAGTTGATTTTTAATGATATTTTTACCAATTGGATAGGCTAAACCTATTAAAGATAAACCTACAACGGCACTAGTTAGCCATTCACCTATGCGCTTATGTTCTCCTCCCACTATCGGAGGAATTTTACTTTTACCGCCGTCTACAATTTGGAGACGGCGTTGGCGTGTCTGCCAAGCAAAATGGCTGACAATGCCGATGAGAGGGAAGACAAAAATAACTGCAATCGCAGGATGTACAATCGCCAAAAAATCTACTAATTCCATATAAAAATTAATATTAATTTTTAGGTTTATCAAACTAAAGTAAAAAGAGAATTTTTACTAATCTACTGACTCTCTCTTTTTACTTTTGACTTCATAAGACCTCTTGCAAAAATCCGAAAATGAGATGTGTCATTCCGAATGAAATGTATAACCTTTGAGATGTTTAGCTTTGCTCAACATGACAGCTTAAGGTTTATGCAAGAGGTCTATAAAGTGGCATAGCCAAAAGTAGCATTGAATTTCCGGCACCAGATAGCTACAGATTTATAATTTGCTAACTTGATATTATTAGGTAAAGCATAGCGTTGATTGCCACTGATTTTTTGTAAAGGGGCAAGAGTTACATAATCTTTTTCTTTAATGCCAGATACTGGTGGTGCATCGGAAGTATGAAGAATTACAAATAAGTCAGGGCCTTTATCTGTTTTAAAATCCTGATCAAATTCTAAATATTGTTTACCTTGTTCCGTCACTACGGTTAATTTACCCTGAGTTGGGTGTTCCCCAGCTTGGAAATTGCCAGCCTTAGCACTTGGACGAGTTGCAGTAGTGGAAGTTTGAGTATCTACCTGATTAGAACTTACTTCTCTTGTACAGCCCATAGCTACAGTCGTAATAATTGCCAAAATTACTAATTTTTTCCATTTCATAGCTCAAATCTCCTGACATTGCTATCTAAAGACAATTTAAAGCTTTCTGCTACCTACAAAATTAAATTAAGCTGAGAATTTGTTAAAAATTAACTTTATTAAGAAGTTTCCGGTAAATCATTTAGGTAAGCGTAAGTTACGTTTTTTATATTCATTTAAGTATTACTGCTAGGATACTTCGGGTTTATCGATCTATAATCAATCAAGCCAAATCCTAGCTAAAAGCATCTCATTATCGTAGTTGACGAGGCATTTCTGCCTAATTTTATGGAGTATCCTATGCTGCGATCGCTCAGAAAAACACTTATGTTAGCAATGATATTAGTGTTCTCTTTCATACTATTTCCTAACGCTGCTTTAGCTTTTGTACCCTTTGAAGGTCAATTCACCGCTACAGATGCTTGCGAAGCCCTAGTCTCAATTAAAAAAGGAACTAACCCCGGCAACGTGAAATTAAAGCAGGGAGAGACTTATCAGGTAGTTGGGAAAAATAAAGATATCCCCTCTCACTACCTTTTAGAAATTGCTGGGGCTAACCCTCCTCAGCGTTGGGTTGCTACGAGCTGTCAGAAAATCGCTAGTTCACCTCCTGACACAGCTGTGAGTAACCCTCCTGTAATTCCAATTCCTATTGACAAAGACTACTTACTAGCCATCAGTTGGCAACCCGCATTCTGTGAAGGCAAACCAGACAAAACAGAGTGTAAAATCCTAGCTCAAAACCCAGACCGTCCTGAAGCTACTAATTTCGCTTTGCATGGTCTCTGGCCTCAACCCAAATCTAATATTTACTGCGGTGTCAGTCAGAGTGATAGGGCTTTTGATGATGGAAATAAGAGAGACTGGTCAAAACTACCGGCTATAGAGGAAGATTTATCTCCTGAGACTTGGCAAAAACTACAGGTAGTTATGCCTGGAACTTTATCCAATCTGCATCGACATGAATGGATTAAGCATGGTACTTGCTACCAAGGTACGCCAGAAGAATATTACACTGAGTCAATTGTCCTTCTGGAAGCCTTTAATAAATCTCCAGTGCAAAAATTAGTTGCTAGTAAGATTGGTCGCCAACTTGCTATCAAGGAGATTGATCAAGCCTTATCGTCTTTTGGTTCTGCAACTGGGGACAAGGTAGAAGTAAAATGCAATAATTTATTGTTGAATGAATTTTGGGTTAACCTTGCAGGCGATATTACCCTAGAAACTCCGGTTACTAACTTGCTTGCCAATAGCCCAAATGCCAAGGTTGAAAAGTTTAAATCTTGCTTAATTGATGATGCCCGCGATTAATTGTATTGTGCTTTTGTGAACCAGTAGAGATGTTGCAGTGCAATGTCTCTACAAAAGTGATTATAAATATATTTAGTCTGCCTGATTGCGATCGCCTATAAAAATTCTTACTTGAATAAAATTGCTATATCTTCCCAAATTCTGGAAATGTGGCTTCAGCTTGTGAAGTAAATGTATTATGTAAACACTACACAAATTCAGGTCACGGCTATGTAATCCCTTGGCTCAATCAAATTCGGATTCATCGCGAATGGTAGCAACTGTTAAAAATGCCTGCTCATTCGTGTGATTCCGCTACGTAATGATTTTGATTGCTCTTACCAAGGTGTAAAAGTCATGGAACAAATCTATAAATATCCGCGTACCCCTCACATTCAGGGTTCGCGATCGCAGCCTGGGGATGAAGACCTCGATAGTATCCCTTTTGCAACTATCAAGGAACAGTATGTAGTAGTTGAAGAAAAAGTTGATGGTGCAAACGCGGCTATCAGTTTTACTGTGGATGGACAACTCCGACTGCAAAGCCGGGGACACTATTTAACAGGTGGTGCGAGAGAAAAGCATTTCAATCTGTTTAAGCAGTGGGCGCATACCTACGCAGGCGCATTTTGGGAAGTTTTGGGTAGTCGTTTTATTCTCTTTGGTGAATGGCTATATGCCAAGCACACAGTGTTTTACGATGCTTTACCCCACTACTTTTTAGAGTACGATGTGCTGGATTTAGACAACGAAGTATTTCTTAGCACCAAATATCGCCAGCAGCTACTAGCAGGACTACCACTGGTTTCTGTACCGGTTTTATTTACTGGCAAACTGCAATCTTACAAACAACTCTTGGGGTTATTGAGTGAGTCTCATTATCAAACCTCTGGATATTTAGAAAATTTTTGTCAAGTTTGTCAAGAACAGGGATTAGATGTAGAACGTTCCCTGAAGCAAACTGACCAAAGTGCTTTGATGGAAGGTTTATACATCAAAGTCGAACCAGGGGATACGGTGACAGGACGTTATAAATATGTGCGTTCCAGCTTTTTAACTACTATTCAACAGTCTGATGGTCATTGGCTGAACCGCCTGATTATCCCTAATCGGCTGCGTTCTAGTGTCGAGTTATTTTGACTTGTTTGTTTTAAGGACTAAAGTCCTCAAAACTATCAGGACTAAAGTCCTTACTACGAACAAATATTACTATTAATTGAGGATGGCAATATGAGTTGGACTTTTCCTCATTGCCCAGATGCAAACAACTGGACAATAGATTGGCGCACATTAGAAACAGAATTTGATTGGTTGCGATCGCTTGCTGATTGTCCCCAAGACCCACGTTACCATGCAGAGGGTAATGTCCTCGTCCATACGAAATTAGTATGTGAGGCATTAGTAGCATTACCAAAATGGCGAGCCTTACCAGTTACAGAACGCTCAGTTTTATTTGTGGCGGCGTTGCTGCATGATGTCGCTAAACCAGCCTCTACCCTTATCGAAACTGATGGTGCTATCTCCTCTAAAGGTCACGTCCTCCAAGGTGCAAAGATGGCGCAGCAAATTCTCTGGGATTTGCAAGTCCCATTCCGCGAACGGGAGGCGGTTGTGGCTTTGGTGAAATACGGTAGCTTACCTCTGTGGTTTTGGGACAAACCTAACCCCGAAAAAGCAGTGATCAAAACTAGTCAGATTATCCGTTGCGATATGCTGAGTTTGCTAGCCGAAGCCGATGTCTGGGGGCGATATTGCGACGATCAACCCCAGTTATTAGAACGGATTGCATTTTTCCGGGAATATGCTCAAGAAAATCAATGCTTTCACCAGCCTCGCACCTTTCGCTCAAATCACAGTCGGTTTATTTATTTTCAAAAAGAAAATGGCAACGCAGACTATGCAGCCTATGATGATACACGGTTTGAAGTAGTGATGATGTCAGGATTACCGGGTGCAGGGAAAGACACCTGGATTCAGGAAAATATACCTGACTGGGCAGTAATTTCTCTAGATGAACTCAGAAACACCATGAAGATTGCACCTGACGAAGACCAAGGAGCAGTGGTGAATGCAGCCAAAGCCCTAGCTAAAGACTATATGCGAACTGGAAAATCTTTTGTGTGGAACGCCACCAACATCAGTCGCCAATTGAGAGGTTCACTTATACGTCAGTTTGCCAATTATCAAGCCAAGATTCGCATTGTTTACTTAGAAGCACCTTGGGAGGAACTACTCAAAAGAAATCGCGATCGCTCTGCCAAGTTACCAGAAAAGGTACTCTATAAAATGAAGAATCGTTTAGAAGTACCAGATATTACTGAAGCACAGGTAGTAGATTGGATAGTGCAGTAATTGCGAATCGCCATTCGCGAAGTGTTCCGCAGGAAAGGTGGGGCATAGCCCATCATGGTAATGGGTAATCAAACAATTACCCATTACCAAAACAACTATTTCCGCACTACTACCACAGTCCCATTAGCAGCCCAATCGTAAAGCTTGCGGGCTTGTTTAACTGGTAAATTCACACAACCACGACTAACGGGAGTGCCAAAGCGGTTATGCCAATAAGCTCCGTGAATAGCATAGCCTTTGTGAAAATACATAGCATAAGGAACATCTGGAATATCGTAGCCACGGCCTCGCATCCTGTTAATACGATATTTGGAATTAATCGTAAATTTGCCTGTAGGTGTAGGAGTGGAACGTTTTCCTGTAGACACACGAAAGGAATACACCAGTTTATTCCCTTCCCAAGCAAATAAACGTTGTGCCGATAAGTCAATCACAATCCGCCGAGATTGAGATATCTGTTGAATATCCGATGTACTAATACTGCTGTCATTAACTGATGCAGCTACGGTCTTGGGTGGATTGGTATCAGCTGCCGTTGGCGGCAACCAAGACAGCAAAGCCGCCATTATTATTACTGCACCAGGAGAGAATTTTCCTAAGCAATGTCTTCCGGTACTGCGAATCCAGTTTTGCATATTGCTAAAGTCATCAATTCCTAAACTTCGGATCACTGAAAATACAAGATTCAAAACATGAAACTTGATGTTTGGGGACTGTAGAGTGTTTTGAATTGCAATCTAGCTAAAGTCAGGATTTACGCAGATTTGTTGAGGCAGACAGATTAATTCTTCGTTCTATAGTTTATTTCAATTTCAGTTATGCCAATCCCGGAAAATAATAGCGATTATCTTGTTTTAGAGATATTTATGATTTTTTAAAGATAGGCTATAGCAATCAGCAATCATCTATTATTAATAATCGTACATTCGATTTTTTAATAAATTGAACACATGAATATATCAAATTTTAGTAATTTAATTATCAACTAATATTTCCTGTGTAAATTCGACTCAATATTAATGTAGAAGCCGTGCAGCATTCTACACAACGAACTTATTAGAAACTGTGGAGACGCGATTTATTGCGTCTCTACTTTGACTACGATTGAATATAATATCAGTCCATCTTTTGCAACTGCGCTACTCTAGGGTCAATAATCTTTTGTCCCAAACTTGCGAATTTAACTGCTACAGATACCTTATTCCCTTCGCCAAAAATGTGAGTTATTTCACCAAGACCAAAACTTTTGTGTAAAACTCGCTCACCTACTCGCCAATCCTGATTAGCAGCTTGCTTCCCATTGGTTGCAGAAGTTTTGGTGTAAGTTTGCCGCTTTTGTCCGGGATTTGCTAATAATTCTGGGGGTAATTCGTCAAGAAATTGCGATCGCATGGCGGGTTCTCGTGAACCATACAAGCGGCGTTCACGGGCGAAGGATAAGTGTAGTCTCTCTTGGGCGCGGGTAATCCCTACGTAACACAGACGGCGTTCTTCTTCTAAGGCCGCTGGGTCGTTCATGGAACGGTAATTGGGGAATAGTCCCTGTTCTAATCCTACCAAGAAGACAACGGGAAACTCTAAGCCTTTAGAAGCGTGTAAGGTCATTAAGGAAACGGCTGTTTGTCCTTCTTTTAAGTTATCTAAATCAGAACTGAGGGCGGTACTTTGCAAGAAGGCTGTTAAAGAAACATCTTCATTTTCTTCTTGAAATTGCAGTACAGCGTTGTAAAGTTCTTGGACGTTTTGGATTCTATCTTCGGCTTCGTCTGTTCCTTGATTTTGTAAGTCTTGCACGTAACCAGAATCTTCTAAAATTCCCGTTACCATCTCCGAAACGGGAACTGTGGCTATTTCTCCTTGCCAACGGTTAATCATCTTAGCAAAGTTATTGACAGCTTTGGCAGAACGTCCAGCTAAAGTATTGACTGAAGTCTCATCGCTCAATATTTCCCATAATGTTGTGTTTAATTGCTGGGAAGCATTGATTAAATTATCCATAGTGGCTTTACCAATACCACGCCGGGGTGTATTAATAACTCTTAATAAACTAACTGTATCTGCTGGGTTAGCGATCGCTCTTAAATAAGCTAAGACATCTTTAATTTCTTTACGGTCATAAAATTTCATCCCGCCGACAACTGTATAAGGAATTTGATTCCTGACTAACTGTTCTTCAAAGGGGCGAGATTGGGCGTTGGTACGATAAAGAATGGCAAAACTGCCCCAATCCAATTCAGGATGTTGATGTTCTAAAGTGCGAATTTGTCTAATCACAAAATCTGCTTCAGCTAGTTCATCATCTGCTTTGTGGCAATAAATTTGCTCACCTGCACCCCTCGTAGGCTTGAGGACTTTATCAATGCGTTGGGTGTTATTTTCAATTAGTTCATTGGCAGCTTGCAGAATGTTTTCACAAGAGCGATAGTTTTCTTCTAACTTCACCATTGTGCGTGTATCTTCATCAGCTAAAGCATCACCAAAGTTATTCTGAAACTCTAACAAAATGGTGAAATCTGCCATTCTAAAACTATAAATAGACTGGTCAGCATCACCTACAACAAAAACTGAGCGATTCTGCCAATTCCATTCAGTCTTTTGCTCTTCGCCATTAGTTGCTAACAGGCGAATTAGATCATATTGAGTGCGGTTGGTATCTTGATATTCATCTACAAGAACATGGCAAAACTTGCGATGCCAATAGCCTAAAACCTGTTCATTTTGCTGAAATAATCTAGTAGGAATCAGAATTAAATCATCAAAGTCTAGGGCATTATTTTGAGAAAGTCTATCTTGATAAAGATTATAGACATTAGCTATAACTCGCCCGCGATAATTCGGTTGTTCTTGCTCTAATTCTTGTGGAGACAACCCTTGATTTTTAGCGTTACTAATGGCGTAACGTACAGAACGGGGGTCAAATTTTTTATCGTCTAAATTTAATTGCTTGGTGACAATTTCTTTAATTAAACTCATGACATCAGATTCATCAAAGATAGAGAAATTTTTATCCCATTTTCTACCTTTTTCATCTTGGTATTTTTCAATATCAAAGCGGAGAAGTCGCGAAAATAGACTGTGGAAAGTCCCACACCACAAATCTTTGATAGTAGTTTTATAAACGCGCGATCGCAGTTTAGTTTGTTCGTATTCTGGCAGTAAATCCAACTTTTGTCCATGTTCTGCCATTGCCAACTGTTCAGCAAATAGCCTCTGAATCCGTTCTTTCATCTCCCGTGCGGCTTTGTTAGTGAAAGTCACCGCCAGGATATTTTCAGGCGCGACACGGTGTTTGAGAATTAAGTTAGCAATTCGGTAAGTTAAGGCGCGTGTTTTACCAGAACCCGCGCCAGCCACGACGAGTAAAGGGCCGCAGTAATGTTCCACGGCTTGACGTTGGCTGGGGTTAAGATGGCTGAGAAAGTCGATGCTTGTAGTCATGGTGTGAGGAGTGCTGATAACTTAGTCAATGGTCAACCCCTGCGGGGAATTCAAAATTTAAAATTGTACTCCTCTGGAGTAGGCTTACGCCTGCGTAGCAAAGCAAGCTACGCGCCAGCGTCATTAGTCATTAGTTACTATACCTTGTACCCTTGTCTAACTTGTCTCCCAATGCCCTATTCCCAGTTTACTCCTGCACCGTCAATGGTAAGTGAACAATAAAAGTAGAACCAATTCCCATCTGACTCTGCACCAAAATTTCACCGCCCATCAGCTGACAAAAGTGGCGACTGATAGCTAAACCCAGTCCTGTACCGCCATACTTTTTCGTCGTAGAGGTATCACCTTGGATAAAGGGTTGAAATAATTGTTGCTGTTGTGTGGGAGACATCCCAATACCTGTATCGCTAATATTGAAAGTAATCATGCCCAGGGGAGCTTCTGGTGAGATGTCTTGTCTGTCATTCTTAACTGTTAGCGTTATCTTGCCGTTAGTGGTAAATTTAGCAGCGTTACTTAATAGGTTTAACAATACCTGCCTCATTCTGGTTTGATCAGCGTACATTAAGCCTAAGTGTTCATCACAATAGACTGCTAACACATTGCCATTTTTTTCTATCGCTGGTTTGACTGTGAGGACAACGTCATTAATTAGCGTAGCAATCTCAAAGGTCTCTGGGTAAAGAGACATTTTCTCGGCTTCAATTTTGGATAAGTCAAGGATGTCGTTAATCAGTTCTAGTAGATGTCTACCAGCAGAGTTGATAGTTTCTAAGTCAGTGATGAAGTCTCCCGATACATTGAGATCCGTTGCATCATCTTGTAGCAGTTGGCTCAAGCCAATCACTGCATTTAGGGGTGTGCGTAATTCGTGACTGACATTAGCTAAAAATCTACTTTTGGCTTTGCTGGCGGCTTCGGCTTGTTCTTTGGCTTGTTCTAGTTCTTTTGTGCGTTCTGATACCCGTTCAATTAGATGATTTAAAGATTTTGCTAATAAACCAATTTCGTCTTCGGTGGTGACGGGTGCGCGTAAATCAAAATTGTGTTTCCGTGCTACTTGTTCAGCGACTTGGGTGACAATGATCACTGGTTCTGCGATCGCTCGACTGGTACGCCATGCTATGATGGCGGCGATCGCTACTGACACCAGCATACTCACCATTACAATTAATCTCTCTACTCCCTTGGCTTGTTCTACATCTCTTTGTCTGTCTTGTTCTTTCTCTTCCGCAGTCTGAAGGATATTACTTAATTTTTCTGATAGCTGGTCTAGTTGCATGGCTGTTTGACCACGCATAATTTGTAACAGCTTGTCTCTAGTGACACTCACCTGCTGTTGATTACTTTCCTTCAAAACCGCTTCTATTTTGTCAACATACGATTTTAAGTAAAAAGCGTAATCTTGTAATAGAGCCTGTAAGTTAGTGGTTGTCGCCGCTAATGTTTCAGGTTTTTTATCAATAAATTTGTCGATTTTTTGCTCTAAAGTCTTAGCTTTCTCTAGATTTTTCAAAAAATCTTGTTTTTTTGCTGGTAGCCGTTGGGGATCTTCTAAAAACGCTGCCATTTTAAAACTATGCAGTTGTGCGCCTATAACTGCATCTTTATACTCACTCAGTAGTTGTCGTTGCTCCTGGGCTTGATTAAATTGCCTGATTTCTCTCCCACGGTAGTAGTTGGCGATGACCAAACCCGTGAGTGAGCCGAAAAAACCAATACCAATCGCCACAAAATATCCATAACCAATTTTCTGATGTATGCGCCAGGAACTGGCTTTGAGTTTCCCTCGTGAGGGAAATTCTATAGTCGGGAGTTCATCGTTGGATGTCTCTTCTACTGGCACTTTTTCGCTTTCTAAACTGCTGTACACAGGGATTGGCTGTTGAGTTTGCATCCCTCAAATCTCCTTATCCCTACCGCAAAAATCACCAAATCAGTCTTACTTATACAACCACTGCCAATATTGATCAATACTTTAGATTATTTTCTCTTATAACAAATGCAATAAATCACCTTCTAGATAATTCGCATTACTTCATGACATTGAAGTGGTTTTGATACGAATTTTTACACGAACATTTGCTGGTATCAGCGATATCGTGCTTAATGAATCGGTAGTTGACAAATCTAACATTTTCCTAGAAGTGCCTTTGATTCTCCTCTATTTTTGCAGATCAGATTTTGTCTGAAAGTATGGGGATACTCTAATCTAACGCATTTCCATGATCTCCCGACTGATGTTTGCTAGTTCTCTAAAGCACTTTTGTTAAACTCAACCAACATCTTCAAGCACTATAGTCGCAGATGTTTAAAAGTACAAAAGGGCTAATTCACTTTACTAGAACTTTCCAGCAATTCAGCACAGGAATCCTGACAAAAACGCAAACAGGGAACTTTTTCACTCAACTAGTTCTACTCTAGAATCAAGACTAGCTTGACTAACTAACAAGAGAGAAACTTTTTTAGAGATAAATCTAGTTATCACATAGCAAATAGTATCACCTCTTGACTCTATTTTCCCAAAAATTACTAGGTTGCTATTTCTATAAGAAAACCCTCTGCCCAGAAAGTTCCTGAGCAGAGGGCTTATAACTAAATCATTTTTTCAGTAGTATTGGGATCTACTTTAAAGCCTGCGCGATCGCAGCTGATATGGCATGACTAGCTGCTTGCTTCAAAAATTCTGCCTTATCGGTACGTTCCCAAGGCAAGTCTAAGTCATTCCGCCCAAAGTGACCGTAAGCCGCGATGTCCTGATAAAAACGTCCGCCTCGTTCACTTGGTAAGTTACGTAAGTTAAAGGTATGAATGATGCCAGCCGGTCGTAGTTCAAAGTTCTGTTTAACTAGTTCCAGCAAGGTTTCATCATCGACAGTGCCAGTACCAAAGGTATCTAGAAAAATGCTCACTGGTCGCGCTACACCAATGGCATAACTCAACTGCACTTCACACTTTTCTGCCAACCCAGCAGCGACGATATTTTTCGCCACATAGCGAGCTGCATAGGCGGCTGAACGGTCTACCTTCGTGGGGTCTTTGCCTGAAAAAGCACCACCACCATGCCGTGAATAACCACCGTAGGTATCCACAATAATTTTCCGTCCCGTCAAACCAGAATCACCTTGAGGGCCACCAATGACAAATTTTCCGGTGGGGTTAACCAGAAAACGTGTTTCTTGGCTGGGTTTAATTTCCATGTCACCAAACACAGGTTCAACTACCGCAGTCCATAGGTCTTGTTTAATTTTCGCTTGGACTGCTGCCTCATCAGTTATGTTACCGATGGTGGCTGTGTGCTGTGTAGAAATCAGAATGGTATCAATACCAACCGGGCGACCGTCTTCATAAGTGACGGTAACTTGGGTTTTACCATCAGGACGGAGATAGGGCAAATCCCCAGTTTTACGCACTGCGGATAGTCGGCGAGCAATCCGATGAGCTAAACTCACAGGTAAGGGCATCAGTTCTGGGGTTTCGTTGCAAGCAAAACCAAACATGATTCCTTGATCACCAGCACCAATAGTGTCAAATAGTTCTTCACTATCTTGCTGACGAGTTTCTTGAGCAGTGTTCACACCCTGGGCAATATCAGGAGATTGTTCATCTAAAGCGACAATCACGCTGGTACTGTTGGCAGAAAAGCCGTTATCAGCATCAATGTAGCCGATTTCCGCTATTTTCTTCCGGGCGATATTCACATAATTGACGTTGGCTTTGGTGGTTATTTCACCAGTGATTAGCACTAAGCCAGTGTTGACAACTACCTCAGCCGCAACTCGGCTAGAGGGGTCTTGTGCGAGTAAGGTATCTAAAATCGTGTCAGAAATCTGATCGCAGATTTTATCAGGATGCCCTTCGGTAACTGACTCGGAGGTAAATAAGTAGCGTCGAGACAATAGAGTATTCCTCCTGTAAAAGTATTTTCACTGACTAAACATCAGATACATATTTAGTGCAGTTACTAATTACTGAAATCATAACAATATTGACACATTCAGTAGTTAGTTTCCTGGAACTAGTCATGAAGAACGTAAAAGTAAAAATAGCAAATAATTAACAATGTGGATTTTCTGGTGTTGGCGCAGCCTCTCTACTGCGACACGCTACGCTTTCCCTCTGGGAACGTGCTGATCGGAGCTATATTGTACTGAATATAGGTTTTTGTGCCTTAGATGACATTTTCTCTGAAAATATCACAGTAAATTATTCTTATATATAGTATTTTGCAGAAGTCTATAAAAAAAGGGAGTACGCGGAATGTACTCCCTAAGGTTTTGACACAAACACTGCTGTTTTAAACTTGAACTGCTAGCTTGGCTTCTTTTGTTGTTAAACGCTCGTAAGTAGCACGCATTTTCAACCCTGTTAATACTTGGAATAAGCCAGTACCGTTGTTAGAACCTGGATACTCACGGTGTTGTAATAACAAGTGAGTCATTTCACCTGCGTATTTGGTGGATGTGTTACTTAGGTGGCTCTCGATGTAAATCACTTCTTCTAGATTGTCAAATTGTCCGTCTACTTCCAGAACTGAGACATAACGACCATAGTAAACATCAGAACCATAGTAAAGTTGCATACCTGGGTAAGAACAGGTTAGTTTACGTCCGCAAGGAGTCCACTGGATGGTTGAGCCTTCATCAAAGAGGTAACATGGCTCAAAGCCTTCTTTACCTTCCCGTTGTAGCATCCGTACCCGCAATACTTTACGCTCGGTATCGTTTTTAATTAGGTTGGTGGGCAATACTTGCAGAACCACATCCGCAAATTCTCTTTGTGGTTCGATATATTTTTGGAAATCGGGTTTACGGGAGTTGATGGCGGCTAAGACATCTTCATAGCGATGGCCTCTTTCTGCCATATCACGCTGAATTTTCCAGGCAATTTTCACTTCGTCGCTGATGTCGAAGTAAACGCTAAAATCAAGCAGCGATCGCACCCGTTCATCATATAGAGGATGTAGACCCTCAACCACTACAATATGATTTGGCTTGACAATTTCGGGTGGATCTATCAGGCCGGTTTCGTGGTTGTAAATCGGCTTATTAATTTCTTGACCTTCTTTGAGAGCCTTGATTTGCTCATACATCAGGTCAAAGTTGTTCGCCCTGGGGTCAAGTGCCGTGATGCCAGTTTCTTTACGTTGTTTGCGATCCAAACAATGATAGTCATCTAAACAGATAACTGTCATAAACTCTTCACCAAACAAATCTATCAAACGACGCAAAAACGTAGATTTTCCGCATCCGGAGTCTCCGGCTACTCCGATTAGTACCACGCGTTCCGGCTTACTTGTCATAAATCTCCTCTATGTACTAAATGTGTCAATCAATAATTTTTTCTCACAGCAGATGTGAAGCCAGGAGTTTACCCGTTTGGTTTGTCCTGCGTTCTTGCTACTCAGCGACATATAAGATTCATCAAACGGGTTGTCAACCAAATTAGTAGTTGTTACTCGTCTGAATATCTTGCTTTGAAAACTGGCTAAGTATTTAATCCTAGTGGTATAGTTGATTTTAACAGAATGATGTAACCCATACAAGATTTACTGTCAAGAGAATCTAGTGCAAGAAGTCAAAAGGTAAAAGACAAAAGGCAAAATAAAGAATCTTGATCATATAAGCTTTTCGTCTATTCCAGATGGTGACTTCGTTTACGCTCTGTTGTACTAGTAACTCCCTAGAAATATTTTCCAGAATCTGCTTTTACTACTCACAGCACGAAAAAAAAGATTAAATTGACTCATTATTAACATTATCCAAGAGACTTATCCTTTAACTTAGAAGGTGAACAGGTGTGTTTATTCCTAAGCCTCCACGTCCTTGGTAAGTGTATTAATGCAAGGCATTATTTGATAGTGCCACTTTCTCATAACGTTAGTTTTAGGAACACGAAATCCGATAAACTAAAGCTAGTTTGTGATGGGAAAAGTTTTTTTTTGATAAACGGTTAAGTAAATATCGGAGTGGTAGAAAGAATGTACAACCAAGGTGCTTTTGAAGGTGCTGCCAACGCAGAATCAGGTAGCCGTGTCTTCGTTTACGAAGTGGTGGGTCTGCGACAGAACGAAGAAACTGATAAAACTAACTACCAAATTCGTAAAAGTGGCAGTGTGTTCATCAGAGTACCTTACAACCGCATGAATCAAGAAATGCAGCGTATCACTCGCCTAGGAGGGAAGATTGTTAGCATTCATCCTGCAAATGGTCTACAACAACTTAATGGGAAAGTGGCCGATCAGGTGAATCCTAGCACTCAGGGAAATGGTCATGCCACACCTGTAACAGCCAATAGTGAAGCGAAAGGCTTTGCTCAAAAACCAGCTGAAGAACAGCAGAAGAATAAGGATAACAAAGGCAAAACCATGACTCAAGCGAAAGCCAAAAAAGCCCACGCTGATGTTCCTGTAAACACCTACCGCCCCAATGCGCCATTTGTTGGTAAGTGTATCTCTAATGAAACATTAGTCAAAGAAGGCGGAATTGGGATTGTTCAGCACTTAAAATTTGACATTTCCGGTGGTAATTTGAAATACATCGAAGGTCAAAGTATTGGGATTATCCCCCCTGGTGTGGACAAAAACGGTAAGCCAGAAAAGCTCAGACTGTACTCCATTGCATCCACTCGTCATGGTGATGATGTAGATGATAAGACAGTCTCCCTATGCGTCCGTCAGCTGGAGTACAAGCACCCAGAAAGCGGTGAAACAATTTACGGTGTTTGCTCTACATACCTAACTCAGTTGCAGCCTGGAGATGATGTCAAAATCACAGGGCCAGTGGGTAAGGAAATGTTGTTACCCGATGATCCAGAAGCCAACGTCATCATGATGGCGACTGGTACAGGTATTGCTCCCATGCGTGCTTACCTGTGGCGGCAATTTAAGGATGCAGAAAGAGCTGCTAACCCAGAATATCAATTTAAAGGATTCTCTTGGTTGATTTTTGGTGTTCCCACAACTCCTAATATTCTATATAAAGAAGAATTGGAAGAAATGCAGCAGAAGTATCCCGAAAACTTCCGCTTAACTTGCGCTATCAGCCGGGAACAACAAAATCCCCAAGGCGGTAGAATGTACATCCAAGACCGCGTGGCAGAAAATGCTGATGAACTGTGGAAGTTGATCAAAAACGAAAAAACCCACACTTACATCTGCGGTTTGCGCGGTATGGAAGATGGTATTGATGCTGCTTTAACTGTTGCTGCTGCTAAGGAAGGCGTAACCTGGAGTGACTATCAGAAAGACCTCAAGAGAGCAGGCCGTTGGCACGTTGAAACATACTAAAAACAGAGTTCTGAGTAATGAGTAATGAGTTCTGAGTAATGAGTTTGTAGGGTGGGCAATGTCCACCCTACATTTTTTTGTATAAATAAATAGCTGAGATAAGAGTGGTAAGTTCTGAGCCAAATCAGCACGGGCTAACGCCCCGCTACCGCTAACAACACCGGCTAAACGCCGCGCTACCGCTAACAGCACTCAACACTAGATATAGTTGAGACAAGAGTGGTAAGTTCTGAGCCAACTCAGCACTCAGCACTCCGTACTCAGCACTTAAATATAGAGTTTGGGGTTAATTTTGTGGGTGTAAAGCTGGGAATTTTAGGATTAGGTACGGTAGGAACGGGGACTGTGCAGTTGCTACAAGATGCGGCTGGTCGTCACCCGTTGTTACAAGAAATTGAAATTTATCGAGTGGGAGTGCGATCGCTAGATAAACCTCGCGATGTTAATTTATCTGCGAAAATCATCACAACAGATTTAGAAGCAATTGTCAATGACCCGGAAATAGATATTGTAGTCGAGGTGATGGGGGGATTAGAGCCGGCGCGATCGCTAATTCTCCAAGCTCTCAAGAATGGTAAACACGTTGTCACCGCCAATAAGGCTGCTATTTCTCGCTTTGGGGCAGAAATTTTCACAACTGCCAATCAAGCGGGCTTATACGTCATGCTAGAGGCGGCTGTGGGTGGTGGTATCCCCGTAATTCAACCCTTAAAGCAGGCTTTAAGTGTCAACCGCCTGCATACTGTGACTGGCATTGTTAACGGTACAACTAACTACATCCTCACCCGGATGCAAACCGAAGGCATTGACTTTGCTGATGTGTTGGCTGATGCCCAACGCTTGGGTTATGCAGAAGCCGACCCCACGGCTGATGTCGATGGCTTAGACGCAGGGGATAAGATCGCGATTTTGGCATCATTGGCTTTTGATGGCCGGATTCATTTAAAAGATGTGTATTGTGAGGGGATTCGGCAAGTTAGTCAAACCGATATTGCCTATGCCGAAAAATTGGGCTTTGTCATTAAATTACTAGCGATCGCTACAAATCAGGTTAACGACAACTCCCAGCTATCTGTGAGGGTTCATCCAACGTTAGTCCCCAAGGCACATCCTCTAGCAAGTATTAACGGTGTTTATAACGCCATCCTCGTAGAAGGAGAACCCATCGGTCAAGTGATGTTCTTTGGCCCTGGGGCGGGTGCAGGTGCTACTGCTAGTGCCGTCACCTCAGATATTTTGAGTCTAGTGGCAGCACTAAAAAGCAATACTGCCGCACCGAATCCCCTCTTAACTTGTAGGCATGAGGATTACTGCCAAATTGCCCCGATAGCAGACCTTGTAACTCGATTTTACGCTCGATTCCTCACCAAAGACCGATCGGGTGTCATTGGTAAACTGGGTACTTGCTTTGGTGATCATGGTGTGAGTTTAGAGTCAATCGTCCAAACAGGCTTTCAGGGAGGACTAGCGGAGATTGTAGTTGTAACCCACGATGTTAGGGAAGGAGATTTTCGCCAAGCCTTAGCAGAAATTCAGAGTCTGGAAGCAGTTGATAGCATTCCCAGTATTTTGCGGGTGTTGTAAATTATGAATGGGCATTGGGAATACGAGTTATAAACAACAAAAATGGTCAAGCATTTTGCTTGACCATTTTTGTTTTCTATCTATATTCTGTAGTAGCTGTCAGTAGGCGATGTATCATTTAGCCAAATATTAGCTTTCTGACCCATCGTGACCAACTACTTGGGACTTCAGAGTTGTAATTTCACTGTTTAACTCTTGTCTGGTTGAAGCTTTTAGTAAGTAGCGGTAAACAAACCAAGCAGAGTAACCAATTCCAATCAACTCAAAAGTTGGTGCTACCAAAGGAATGTCATTCAAAGCATCTAATACTGCCAACAGTACCCTGACTGCAACCAATGATCCTACAATTAAGCCTACGCTCACCAAGGGCTGCTTATATTGATTAAAAAAGTTACCTACATAATCAGGCAGTGTTCCTAAAAATTCAGAAATTTGTTCTCCGTATTTTACCCATTGCTCTTGAGACTGTACAGGAGGCTGGAGTTTAGTAATAGTTCCTGGTTGATTGTTGATATCTGGCACTGTTGTCTCTTTGGGTTGGGTTTGGGCGAATTCCGGTTCTTGCATGTTCACTTCCATAAATTTGACAGTTGAGTTTCTCTAATCTGGACAATTACAACCAAAAGGCTGTTGATTAGGTGATGCACTCTTGCATTCAATCGAGTTTGGCAACAGGATTTAGTGTCCTATAACCATAATTGCCCTGTAACATCTACTGCATCAACTACAAGGTAGACAGTCACTAAGCAAATAGAAGTCAGAAGGCTACAGGATGTCTAAAACCATTGGCGTTCTGAGTTCTTTTGTCGTGAATCAACTGGAATCTTCAGGTTGTTATTATCCTAGGCTGTGTCAGTTGCTCATCATCGTACTTAAATAAAGTACAGATCATGCAAAAATCACTCTACCTCTCATTTATATAAGCACAAACGCTGATTTCATCTGAATATTAAAGCTATCTTAAGCCGTGTTCGTCAATGAAAGTATTGATTCTTGATACCAATACTTCATAAAAATTAGGACTACTAGCATTTCCCAACATTATTGGCAAACAATTAATTGGCTTTATAGTAGTAATTGTGTACTGATTTACTACAGACCAATAAAAATGCACCCTATTTGGATTGGCGGGTAAGCAATTTCGTATTGAGGATTTTAGTCGTAATGCTTCCAAGCACTTTAGTGCTGACTACAAAACATTAATTCAACGACGTATTCGCCCGCCGCAGGTCATCGCTTGTTGAAGTAAATAAATGTTAAGTTTTGGCAGAGCAGAGGTTTTCGTCTCAGTTTAAATACTTTTGATAGGTATGTGAGAGATCATATTGGCTAACACCCAATTCTCTCACCCCATCTTTTGTTTCTTAAAGTTTAGCTGACTTAGTTCACCCTAATCCCAATCGGGAATTTCTGCACCATCTTCGCCACCCACACCGATCGCAGTGTGATAGATTTCTGCATCAGTGATGGTGAGGTTTTCCATTGATGCGCCATACACATTGGAATCGATAACATGAGCGCGAGTCATGTTGACATTGTTGAGATTGGCTTTTTTGAAGTTGACGTTGGTGATAAAGGCTGCGCTTAAGTTCGCGCCTTTCAAGTTAGCGTTAGTGAAATCAGCACCTTCGAGATTTGCACCAGCTAGGTTTGCACCAGCTAGGTTTGCTCCTCTTAAATCAGCACCAATTAAATGTGCGCCATTGAGGTTCATCCCTGAGAGATTACACCCACCACATTCCCCAGTTGATAATAGCCTTTGTAAATCTTGTGGATTCCCAGCCTTGACTGAGTTTACAAAAAATAGGGGAGTAGCTAATACTACTGCTGCTAATAGCTTGAGTTTCATAAATTTCCCCCTTTCTCCTTATATTTCGTGTCCGTTCTTTTCCTCACGCTTCTATTATCTCACTAACTTCCTAAATAATGTTGATTTAAATCACAATTTGCTTTTCTAGATAACAGGTGTATTCGTGAGGCTGAAAAGATTACTATCTATGCTTTATAGCTATCTTTGAGCAATAAATTAAGCATAAATACTTGACTTAATTTAATATTAAATATCTTTAAGCAAATGTATCATTAGATATATTTTTTAGGAGGAAAATTTTTCAGCATTTACCAATAAAAAATATGATCAATTTTTACAAAAAGTTAGTATATTAAATTACAAAGTAAGTCAGGATTTCCTGGTTAAATAGTTCTGGCTGCTCTTGTTGAACCCAATGTCCGCAACCGGGAATATACTTAATTTTGAGATTTTGGAGATAGGCGGCGGTGTCACAAGTAAGTTCTTTACCCAGAGCAGTATTATTTTCACTCGAAATTATCAGTATAGGGAATTCTAAAATACCCCTATTCTTTTGGGATAAGAAGCTGGAGAAAACATTACAGTAATAGTTCAATAGGCTGTGAGTGCGCCACTTTTGGCAACCGATTTTTTATAAGTAGCAATATCATCTGGAGCAAAGGTAATTTTATGAGACTTTGTCATTGCGAATGAAGCCTTCGCGTTCCCGTCCTGGAGGGAAGTGGAATGTTCGCAGAGCGTTCTCGCAGGGTCGCAATCGCAACACCTAGATATTGCGATTACTTCGCGCCATTTCATTACGCTCGCAATGACAAATTATGTTTTTACACATTTGGGAGTATACCAAATGTAACCACGGCGGATTATTATTTCCTGGTTTCGTGCATATTCCTCACGACTTTGCTAACTATGTTTCTGGGTGCAAATTTGACGGATTTAGCTAATATCTTATTTCTAAAACCAGGAATTACAATAGTTTTATTTGCCATTAAACCATCGTAGCCAATTTTAGCGACAGTCTCACTATTCATCATTCTATTAACATGAGAAATTTTGGATTCTTCCATTGCGGCTGCTTTTTGAAATTCTGATGCTGTCGGTCCTGGACAAAGAGTAGTTACTGTTACGCCTGTACCCTCTAATTCATTAGTGATCGCTTCGGAAAATGATAAAACATAAGCTTTAGTCGCAAAATACACTGCCATTAGTGGACCTGGTTGAAAAGCTGCAACTGAGGCAACATTTAATATTTTTCCATAGCCTTGGCAGATCATATCCTTGAGGAATAACTTAGTTAAATGAGTGAGACTCACTATGTTTACTTGTAACATTTTTAGTTCAGTAGTGAGGTCAGTTTCGCTAAATACTCCATAAGTACCAAATCCAGCATTATTAACTAATACATCAATCTTGATTGCTGCTTGTTGTAATTCGGTGAATATTTCTTCTGGGGATGTTGATATAGATAAATCTTTAACTAAAGTTTTAACAGAAATGCCAAATTCCTGGATAAGTTCCTCAGCAATTACTGCGAGTTTTTCTTCATCTTTATCCACTAAAACCAGATTGTAACTATGACGGGAAAAAATATATGCTAATTGGTAGCCAATTCCATGTGCTGATCCTGTGATAAGCGCAGTTTTTTGTGGATATTTATGATTATTTTTCATTTGATAAAATGGCTGATGTAACTTGAATAAAACAAAAAAGTTCTTAGAGGAATCTTATTGAAATTTACCTTTATTAACCTTTGCAGAATTCAAATTAACCATATTAGTCTCCCACCAGAAAATCTGTATTCCTTGATTCACTATTGTTAACCTGATAAAGTTTATTGTCTACGCCCTTGAAATAACCTCTCAACTCGCATTGAGCAACTTCGATTCCGTCGAAATTCTGAAGCTTACTGGGCAACTATTGAGAAACTACTTCTCCAGGAAACTTTGCCACACTAATTTTTTTAAAATTAAAATACCGTATTCATCGCTACAGTTAGGCATCATCAGTTCCCCTAACATTTGAAGCTAATAATAAATCGGGAGAAATAAACACAACAATGAAGTTAAGGAAGATAAAGTCAAGCTTCCCGATGTTTATCAATTTTTTAGTCGTACTCCAATTCTGCAATCGGAACGATATAGAACTCTAGCTAAGAGAAGCCAGGGTGTTCCAGAATATATGACAACAGATCCAACACACACAGGTAATGCGGGCAGCAATAGAAGTATTGTTGTCAATAAATTGCACGTATTCCCTGATGTTATAACCCAAGCTTTTCATATCCTCACGAAATATTCTCTCTTTTTGAGTTGGTTAGCACGGTATCTTCCAAAAGTTTAGAAAATAGTCAAGTCAAATTAATAATTATGTTGGACACTACTCACAAGCATTTAATTCTTGGGGCTGGTTTTGTGGGATTGGGTATGGCTGAAGTGCTCAAGAGCGCGAGTATTCCCTACGACCAAGTTGATGCCAGCGATGACATTGGTGGAAATTGGTATCATGGTGTGTATGAAACTGCACACATTATTTCATCACGGAAGATTACCCAATTTACCCATTTCCCCATGCCGGATAATTATCCGGACTTTCCCAGTGCTCAAAATATACGAGATTACTTAAACTCCTTTGCTGACCATTTTGGGTTGCGTAAAAATATTGAACTAAATCGTCAAGTTAGCTATATGCGACCTGTTGAGAATAGTCTCTGGGAAGTTACTTTTGATAATGGGGAACAGCGAATTTACAAAGGGATTATCATTTGTAATGGTCATCACTGGTGCAAACGTTTTCCCAAATTTTCAGGAGAATTTGATGGGGAAATAATTCACTCCAAAGATTATAAAAATCCCCAGCAACTACGTGGTAAGAGAGTTCTGGTAATTGGTGGAGGGAACTCAGCTTGTGATATAGCCGCAGAAGCAGCTAGGGTGGGAGCTAAATCTGTGTTGAGTATGCGTGAATCTGTGTGGTTTATTCCCAAAACCTTTATGGGTGTTCCAGTTTCCGATTTAACTGAATGGTGGATGCCAGAATGGTTTCAGAGGTTTATGTCTTATGTAATTATTCTGCTAACCTTCGGTAAGCACAAAGATTATGGTCTACCCGAACCCAAATATCGAATTTTTGATAAGCACCCGACCTTAAATAATGAAGTGCCTTACTATATTAAACACGGTCGCATTACCTATAAGCCAGAGGTAAGACATTTAGATGGTGGAGAAGTTAAATTTGCGGATGGTAGTCGAGAAACCTTTGATTTAATTGTTTGTGCAACTGGTTTTCATGTAGCCTATCCATTTTTACCTCCAGAATTGCAACGAGTGGAAGGAGCAACAGTAAAATGTTATGGAGGGTCATTTCTTGAAGATTACAAAGGAATTTACTACATCGGTTGGGGACAAGCTAGAGGAGGTGCTGGTTCTGTATTTTCCGCCTTTGCACCCATATTTACCCGTTTTCTTGAACTTCAGGATGAAATTAAAATTCCTATGGGTTTAGTTCTCAAAAAAATGGGACAGCAACTACCCACAACCCATCTTGAAGATCCGCAAAAGATTTTTCGAGAATTAAAATTAGCCAATCTGTTTTTTCAACGAACGGTTCAAAAAGCTCACCGAATTGATTCCCAGTATTCCCAGTTTGAGAATCATCCACTCCCACCCCAGGGCAAACGCATCTAAAGGACTCTTGATCACGACCAAGATTAAGAACCAACGAAAAATCAGTATTTCATACCGTTCAGTTAGCGTCAAAAACCTTAAAATGCATAGGTTGGATTGAGGAACAAAACCCAACATTTCCAGGGGCTTGTTGGGTTTCACTGCGTTCAATCCAAGCTACAATTTATCCTTAACTGAACCATATTGTGGTATGGGGTATGATTTTCCTATTGTTGGTTTTTGAGCAAAAAATAAATGACAAGCTTTGTAGAATCTCGCCTACCAATAGAACAAGTAATCAAAACTCTGCAACAGGATTTACCCACACTGTTTGAGCAAGATATATCTTATGATATATATACAAAAGATATTTACTTTCAAGACCCAGTAAATAAATTCAAATATAAATTTAATTACCGAATTATATTTTGGACTCTAAGATTTCACGCGCGCCTATTCTTTACAGAAATCTACTTTGACGTGCATGAAGTATATCAGTCTGCCGCAGACACTATTATAGCGAGGTGGACAGTTCGGGGCGTGTTGCGTGTTCCCTGGAAAGCGCGGCTTTTTTTTAATGGTTATTCTACCTATAAACTCAACTCGGATAATTTAATTTACGAGCATATTGATACTTGGGATCGCAAACCTAGTGAAATTCTGCAACAGTTTTGGCTCAAAGGAAATAGGTGACAGGTGACAGAGGACAAGAAAGCAGGGGAAGTAGGGGGAGAAAAATATAATATCAATATCCAATGCCCTATTCCCTATTCCAAAGGTAAAACATCGTGAAAATGTTTGTAATCGATGTAACGATGCCCGTCATTTGTGTGATGAAAAATATTAACAAATCGACTGTTCCAGATAATATCATCAGCAGCATAAGTATGACGGGTATGAACTACTTGTGAGACTGTTTCATCAATGCCACTCAGAGAAATAATAATAGTAGTGTTGGTTTGAGAAAGTAATTCTGCCGTCATCCCATAAAGAGGACTAAACTTATCAATTTGGTGCATTACTACCCAACTTAGTGTAAAATTAGGTGTTTGGTTTCTGACTAACTTTAAATCATGAAACCGACGAATAAACTCGCCTTCTGCTGTTATTTCATCGCGCATTAAATACACCCGCATATGTGCTTCTAGGATAAAATTACGACGCTGGTTAGCAGTGCGAAACATGAAAGTTGGCATATTTTCATGGGGTGTAATAACTGCTACATTACTAAATATCACACGGGCGGTAGGTCGGGAAAAGCGAGTAAATGCTAGTCCTGTCATGACTGCAATTCCTACCAATCCAATCATTGCTTCTATAGTGACAATAATATTGGCATAAGTTGTTTTGGGGTACATTGCACCATAGCCAATGGATGCCAGAGTTTGCACGCTGAAGAAGAATGCATCCAAAAAAGAGCCAGGTTGAGCGTTAGCAATGCAGTCTCCACCAGCCAAGTAAGCTAGGGCAAATAAAGCATTAATTAATACGTAAAAAATACAAATTAGGATGAGGAAACCACTCCAAGGAATCGTGAGCAGCAGATGGTAAGGATCGCGCCAATAAGAATACCATGTACCCATACCAAGTATTTCAAATTGTCCATTGTGGATTTTAATGTGAATTCGCGGCAGCAGACGTTGTTTTTTTGGTTTAACAGGTTTTTTTATAGGAAATTTCATCGATAATATTCACAAAAGATACAAGTGATGATAATACGCGGCGGTTAACGTTATGGGTGCGTGTGTAGAGACGTTTGAATGCAGCGTCTCTATAAGCGTTATTATTTCTGCAAATTATCTTATTTGAACCAGATTGCCAGTAATGATTTAGCTAGAACAGAAAAGCTGATATGTTTATTTCTAGTAGACTTGAACCGTAATAAATAGATAGTATGGATTGCGCATGAATAGAATTTTTTGGATTATTGCTTTAGTTGCATTTATTAACTCCCTGAGTTTTACAATTTTAATTCCTATTATCTATCTTTATGGCAGACAATTTGGACTGAGTGATTTCCACACTAGTTTACTATTTTCGATTTATGCGATCGCACAATTTTTGGCGACTCCCATTATTGGCAAACTCTCAGACCGCTTTGGGCGTAAGCCTTTATTGATTATTAGTTTAGCGGGAACGGTCATTGCTAATTTATTCGCTGGCACAGCTACAGCTGCAACAACTCTGTTTTTGGCACGTTTTTTAGATGGAATTACTGGGGGAAATAATGCCGTTGCTCAGGCGATGATTTCTGATGTGACTGAGCCTGAACGCCGCGCTCAAGGTTTTGGCATATATGGGGCTGCAATGGGTTTAGGTTTTGTCTTGGGGCCAGCCACCAGTTTAGCAGCACAGCAGATATCTTTAGGGGCAGCTTTTTTAGTTTCCGGTAGTGTGGCAATGATAGCTCTGATAGTTACCACATTTTTATTGCCAGAGACTATCAAAAGTAAAGATAAGCAAGCACACAACATCTTTGATTTAGGTTTAGATAATTTAATTAAAGGTTTGGCTATTCCTAAAGTTGGTATTTTGTTGATAATTAACTTCTTTATTGGTACAACTTTCACTCTATTTACTTTTGCTTTTCAACCTTACTTCCTAAATGTACTAAAACAAGATAACCAATCCTTAACATTAATGTTTCTCTTGTTTGGAGTATTAGGAGTGATCATGCAGACTTGGGGAGTGAAAATTCTTAGCAAATATTTTAATGAAACTAAAATATTACTCTTGAGTTTATGCGTGAGAAGTTTTTCATTTCTTTTAATGCCAGTTTTCCCTATAGTCAGTTATTTTGTGGTTGTTAGTATAGTTTTTTCCTTGTTTAATTCTTTAGTGCAACCCATGATTAACACTTTGATTTCACTAAATGCAAAACCAGAAGAACAAGGGACAGCTTTAGGATTAAATTCATCTTATTTAAGTATGTCTAATGGAGTAGGCCCTGTAATTGCTGGTATGTTGGTTAGTCAAGCTAATCCCCAGACCTATAGTTACCCTTTATATTTAGCTGGATTACTCACATTTTTAGTCTTGCTATTTGCCATAGTTAATCGTCAAAGATATAAGGTTAATATCTCCATGTAAAGCACTTAACAGCACATTTAAACCCGCTTCTTTAGCAACCTGTTCAATTCCCTCTACTAGCTCACCAAAAAAAGGATCTGCGATGGAAGTGACAACTACTCCAACGGTATAGGTGCGTTGATTTTGTAAACTTTGAGCGATCGCATTAGGTACATAGTTCATCTCATGTGCATTAATCATAGCCGTTCTCAACAACGGTTTGACCCTATTAAATATGTCCTACTTCTGGCAACTCGTTGTTAAAGGACTAGTGCTGTGTCAAGTTAGTTTTGATGGTTTGTAGTAAGGACTTTAGTCCTGATTTTTCTAAGGACTAAAGTCCTTACTACAAAAAAAGCTTATCCATCAATTCAAACTTGATGAACTACTAGTCATCATTACCGCAGTCATGATTGACAGACTCCGCAGACGTTCCAGACGCTAAGGGATGTGTGCTAAATAAACTACCTCTAGCTAGCTCCGCTTGAGCTAAAGGTAGTTCGTTTGATTATTCCACTACTTCATTAACAGGGAATCGATCAATGAGTTGCATAGCACGATAGGCGTTACGCTGTAAGGCATCTGGCAAATTGGGAACGTGGGGTATCTGCGATAATAAATCCAACGTCCGGCGTAAAATTCGCACCACGTCACCTTCATCTAAAGTGGTGTTTTCACACAATTCTACCCACTCAGTACCTAAAGCCCACTGTTCAACCAGGGCAATTAAGCCAATGTATCGATTCTCTAAACCTACTGGCAAGGTGACACCATGACGGTACTGCACCTTTAAAACAGCCCGCCGAATTTTTTGTAAACTCGACCAGGCTTCATCTATTTCTGGGGATAGGTTAAAGTTGACTCTGCTATCGGGACGGGGTGTTTCTGTGACTAAAGCCGCAATGACAGCAGCTAAATGCTGGGGATCTAAGTTATCCAATTCTCCACTAGCTAAGGTTAAACCTAACCACAGTTCATTTTCTCCCCGAATGGCGGCAGCGACTTGTCCCAGTCGCGTGGGAACGAGGTTGTCTAAGCAATCAAATTGCTGCAAAATCGTGATTAAATTGAGAAATTCTTCCCAATAACGTTGGGATTGTTGCGCTACTTGTCCCTGCAATTCTTGCAGTTCTTCTTCGATTTCAGCGTAGCGTTCCCGACGCTTGAAAACTTTGGCAATATTCCCAGATTGATAAAGGGGATGGGCTTCTAATTGAGCTTGTACCGCAGTCACCCGACTCAGTTGTTCTGCTACTTCCTGGGGGAGATGCAAAGATCCTTCGGGGTCAGGGATACTTTGAGCGATCGCAGCTGTTATTTCATCCCCACGGCATGATTGCCCTGGTTTGAAGGCTAACTCTTGGGGCGGGAAGATATCGGCTGCTACTTCCACGCGGGGCAATTCGGCATATAAATCTACCACATCTACCGTAGCCGCCACATACCAGCGATTATCTTTTCCGAGGCATACTAAGTAGCTAGACTCCCCAGATGTAGGAGATTGACCCACTAAAACGGCTGTTATAGGGGTAGATGTTTTAATATTCTTGCCCTTGAGGCTTAACAGTGTCCCAGAAACAGCAAAATCTAGGAGCATCTTAATTTGTTCTTGTCGCGCTTCCTGGGCTTGTTCTTCTAGAGTTTTCAATAACTGGCGTTCTACTTTATGACGTTGCCACAATTTTTCATAAATAGCCACTTCATTTTGACTGACTGAAGCAATTTGCTCCTGTAATGTCGCTAATTCGGTTTGTAGTTCTTCAATATATTCATAGTCTGGTCTTAAGTGTAATGTCGCCATGTACTGCCCGAAACTGCGTTCTATCAGTTCCTTAGTTTTCTCTAAGGTGTGGGTTTGTAGCAAGTTTAAAACCATGCCGTAGCTAGGGGTAAACTGACTAACTAACGGGTCTGGTTTAGAGGTGGCTAAATACGCTGCTTCTTTTGCTCCTTCAAAGGGAGTTTGGACTGTGACTACATAACCTTGTTTATCCATCCCCCGTCGGCCTGCCCTACCCGCCATTTGCAGAAATTCTGAAGCGTTCAATAGGCGGTGTCCGGTGTCGGTACGTTTGGAGAGGGTGGAAATCACTGTTGTCCTAGCGGGCATATTAATTCCGGCTGCTAGGGTTTCTGTGGCAAAGACAACTTTGATTAAACCTTGTTGGAATAACTCTTCTACCAACACCTTCCAAGCTGGTAAAATGCCGGCGTGGTGGGCAGCAATTCCCCGATATAAGGGGGCAATTTGTCCTGTTCGTCCGGCCTCGGGGTTGCGAGTTAAAAAGTCGTCGATTTGTCGCCGTAGCACCTGTGACTCATCATTATCTACCAGCCATAAATCACCAACCTCTGCTACTGCTTTGTCACATCCCCGGCGACTGAAAATAAAATAAATCGCCGGCAGCATATCCCGTTCTTGTAAATGGTTCAGGGTATAGATCAGGCTGGGGGCCTCTGGTCTGCCATTTCTCCCTCTATCCCTATCCGCTTGTTTTCTTTTCCCTCTGTTGGCGAGACGGGGGTTGATTTTGGTATTGCTGTCATTCAGCAGGGGAAACAGTCCCTTGGGACTACAGTAATTAAATGCTAAGGGGACAGGGCGAAAATCGGAATAAATCAGGTCAGTAGGGCCATGAACACGATTTAGCCAGTCGGTGAGTTGGTCGCTATTGGCAACGGTAGCAGATAGGGCGACTAGTTGAACTTCACGGGGACAGTAGATAATTGATTCTTCCCAAACTGTACCTCGTTGGCGATCGTTCATGTAGTGGCATTCATCCAACACCACTGCTTCCACGTCCACCAAGGAAATACCAACTTGCCCAATCGGTGTGCCGTAGAGCATATTCCGAAAAATTTCGGTGGTCATCACCAAAATGGGGGCATCTCTGTTAATCGAGGCATCTCCCGTTAACAGACCTACCGAGTCAAAGCCAAATTTTTCGCGGAAGTCACGTAATTTCTGATTAGACAGTGCCTTTAAAGGAGTGGTGTAGAATACCCGCTTCCCTCGTGTTAGGGCGCGATAAATAGCGTATTCACCAACCAAAGTTTTGCCCGAACCTGTGGGCGCACACACGACAACAGAGCGTCCCGCGTTCAGGGACGCGATCGCATCTTTTTGAAACTGATCTAGCTCAAAGGGAAATATCAACCCTAGGTCTAGTTCTGGAGACGGCGCGGGATAATTCACTCAATCACTTTTACAACCGGACTGTTTACTATATTAACGAGTCTTTTGTCAACTTCGTTAGTGAGAATAAGAATTGGGAATTGGGAATTGGGAAAAATTCTCTATTTTCTCCTACTCACCACTCACTACTCCCCACTCACCACTCTCTCATTTTCCCAATTCTTGCGATCGCAATGCAGCTGCTTTGACTGCTTCAATTAAGGCGGAACGAAATCCTGCTTGTTCTAATTTAGCTACACCTGCAATTGTTGTTCCACCAGGGCTGGTAACACGGTCTTTTAGTTCGGCTGGGTGCATTCTGCTATCTTGCAATAATTTGCTTGTCCCTAATACGGTTTGTAATGCTAGTTGATTAGCTATTGACCTCGGTAATCCGGCGGCGACTCCACCATCGGCGAGGGCTTCTACTAAGATGGCTACGTAAGCCGGGCCACTCCCAGATAACCCTGTGACTGCATCCATCAAGGATTCGCTCACTTCGACAATTTCCCCTACAGCCGAGAATATCTGCTGTGCTAACTTTTGGTGTTGGGGGTGGGTGTATGCACCTAAGCACATAGCTGTCATACCTGCACCAACTGTGGCAGGGGTGTTGGGCATGGCTCTAATGACTGGTAATTGCGGGAATGCTGCTTCTAGCTGACTTAAAGACACTCCCGCCAAAATGGAAATGACTAGGGGTGAGTGTCCTGAAACTAAAATCATTTCTGCTAATTCTTGAGCGATCGCACTAAATACCTGCGGTTTCACTGCCAAAAACACCACTTCTTGGGCTTGACTGAACACCAGACTATTATCTGTGGTGACACTCACATCATATTTCTGTTTTAAAAAAGCTTGGCGCACTAGCTGGGGTTCGCTGACTATGACTTCTGATGGGTGATAAATTTCTCGCGCAATAAGGCGGGATAACAGCGATTCTCCCATTACCCCACCACCAATCAAGCCAAATTTTATAGTCATTAGTCACTTAGTCATTGGTCATTTGTCGATAGTCAATAGTCAAAAACCTTTAACTTTTGACTATTGACTAATGACTAATCTAACCTTATTGTACCATTCTGTTAGGTTCATTGCCCCAAGCAGTTGGACTGGGGGTTGCAGGACGAGAGGGACGGGCTGGGGGTTGGGGTACTTCATGAATGACTCCACCTTGTGTGCTGACTTGCACGCAGCTGGGCGTAAACAAAAAGATACTTTCGCCAATGCGTTCTTGATGTCCATCTAATGCGTAAGTCCCACCAGCTACAAAATCAACTGCACGTTGTGCTTGATCTGGATCCATGATTGTCAGATTCAACACTACTGACTTGCGCTCACGCAATGCTTGAATTGCCTGGGGCATTTCTTCAAATGTCCGAGGTTCTAGAACTAATACTTCAGAAATTCCGTTAATTGCTCCTGGCATACCAATCACATTCCCCATCGTCGATTTTGTTCCTGTTACTACCTCATCACCCATTGTAGTCACTGGTTCTCGCCAACGTCGATTAGGTGGGGTGGCTTCTGCTGGTGCTGGCTGAGGATTTTCTTGTTGATACAAATTTTGGTAGTTATCTGTATCTGCTTCTTCTTCGTAGTATTCGTATTCCACTTGTTCATTGAGACCTACAAAGTCTCGTAGTTTAGAAAATATATTATTCATTTAGTGACGCTCCTGCTGATAATTGTCTCTATTTATTCCGGTTCATCAAATGATGTAGCTAACGGTAAAGCTACAAAGGGCAGACAATCCCAATAATTTTATCGTTATTTGTAGCATCTACTACTGTTATTGGCAATGGGCTGACGTTGTACCAATTCACAATTCAAAATTAAGGGAGCTAGATATCACAAGTTCTTGAGTATGTATATCTGTCAGATTCTTTTTCAAATTGGTATTACATGGAACGTCTGTACATTAACCTAGATACAATAATTGAGTCAAGATTATATCCCAACACTGATCCGAAAGGAAGTTGACTTCAACACCTTTTTCTGATTTTTTATTTTCATTAAAAAAATATTTTATGTGTTTTATAGCACCAGTATGACTCTAGTCTAACCGTAGTTCATACTGGGCAACCAAAAACACGATCAAAAAATAATGGGGCTGTTCTACCTAAGTGCGCTTACCAAACAAGATAGTCCCTAATCTTACCATTGTTGCCCCAGCCTGTACTGCCAGTTGGTAGTCCCCTGACATACCCATCGATAACTCTTGCATTTTGATGTGATCCCAGTTTTGTTCAGAAATTTCTTTGGCTAACTGGTGAGTTTCATTAAACACATGAAGACTTTCAGTATCGTCTAGACCAAATGGCGGAATTGTCATTAAACCCTGAATTTGTAAATTTTTACACTGGTTGAGGGCAGGTAAATCGGCTAGTAGTTCCGGCACACTCCAACCCGACTTACTGGGATCAGGGAGGATTTTTACTTGTAGGCACACTTGGGGACTTACGCCTAGCTGTTGTGCTACTTGATTTAAACGCTGTGCCAGCTGCAAACTATCTAAGGAGTGAATCCAGTCAAATTGTTCAAGGGCTTTTTTGGCTTTATTACTTTGCAAATGGCCAATAAAATGCCAAGTAATATCTGAGAACTCTTGTAACTGTTCTTGTTTGGTAGCAGCTTCTTGGATGCGATTTTCAGCAAAATCGCGGATACCAGCTGCATAGGCAACACGAATAACTTCAGTTGGCATTTGCTTGGTGACAGCAATTAACCTGACTGAAGCTGGAATAGATGCACGAATTTGAGTAATACGTTCGCTAATCGAACTAATCATTGGAAGGTGCGTTGGAAAACACTCTGAAGCTGATCGTACTCCTGTGACAGACCATTACGACGCAAAGTTCGCAAACGATTTTCCAACAACATTCGGGCTTCTGTACGCCCTATGGGTTGAAATTTCAGTGCCTTCATGTCGTTCACCACCAAAAAAAACAGGCGTTGGGCGTAGAGTGTAGTGAACAGATCCTGGGCATCATCAACCATGCAGATCCGATATAGCAAGCCCCAAGTGGGATGATTGATGTAAGTTTCTGCGCTTTCTGGATTCATCTAATAATCAAGTAGGAGAATAATATATTTTTTGGCAGTGAAGTACAAACATCCAGACGATAATATCTCCCTTTCGCCAGAATATTTGTAGAAATTCATTTGAGAATCAGCAAATTCTACCCTTTTATGAAGTTGATGACGACCTTGATATTTCTGATAGGTAGATGAAGCTAGTAAAACAAGACAAAAAGCAAAAGAGAACAGACTGAGTATGTGGGCTTTGGGATAACTTCTACAATGCGCTAACGATGGGATGCGCCCTTTGAACTCGTCCAGGGCAAAAGCCGACTCTGATACTGCTGTTTACTCTCACATCTCTCTATGTTGCCATAATTATCGCTCGTTAGAGCAAAATCTCCAACAGGGGAATTTTCCTAATAATTGTTCATCTTAACAGTCTGTATTGTTACAGTTTGGGGAATTCAATTCAAAATTCAAAATTCAAAATTCAAAATTGAATCACCCCTGTCACCTGTCACCTGTCACCTGTCACCTGTTCCCCTAACCATTTTCAATGCTGCCAACTGCGCTTGGGCTTTGTGCAGAGATTCGTACCATTCTTTTTCCGGGTCACTGTCGGCGACAATTCCAGCACCTACTTGTCCCCAGACGGTTTTGAATGGGGCGTTGGGGGTTAGTAGTAGGGTACGGATGAGAATATTTAAGTCTAGGTTGCCGCGCCAATCTAAATAACCGCATGAACCGTAGAATAAGCTGCGGCGCACTGGTTCTAGTTCTTCGATGATTTCCATGCACCGGACTTTGGGACAGCCTGTAATTGTACCACCAGGGAATAAGGCACGAATTAAATCAATGGGTGTGCAATCGCTCAATTTCCCTGTAACATTGCTGACAAGGTGCATAACGTGACTATATCTTTCAATGGTCAGCAATTCATCAACGGTGACTGTTCCCCATTCACAGACTCGCCCTAAATCATTGCGTTCCAAATCTACCAGCATGATGTGTTCTGCCCGTTCTTTGGTGTTGCTGAGGAGTTCTTTAGCTAGTTGCTGGTCTTGTTCTGGAGTTATACCACGCGATCGCGTGCCGGCGATCGGTCTGGTTTGGGCTTGCCCATTTTGTAATAAAACTAATCTTTCTGGTGAACAGCTAATAACTTCACCCCAAGGTGTACGCCAATAGCTAGCAAAGGGGGAAGGATTAATTTTATGTAAGGCTTGATAAATCGACCAACCACTAGCTGAGGTAGTGGCGGCAAATCTTAAAGATAGGTTCGCTTGAAAGATATCTCCCGCCTGAATATATTTTTTAGCCCGGTTAACGGCGGTTTCATAATCTGATTGAGATGTAAAAAATTCCGGTGCAACAGGGTAATTAGTGATGGGGGTGATATGCTGCGGTGAGTTTTCTGGATCTATTTGTCCTAAACGCAGTTCCAACCCATCAAGATCAACCGCATCGCTAGCAGCTAACCATAAAACTTGTTGCACATGATCCAAAACTGCAAAAGCATCTGGTTCATACCAAAAAGCTACAGGAAATGGTAAGGGATCAATTTTTGTCTGGGGTAGTTGTTCAATTTCCCCAGATGCGTCATAGCCAAGCCATCCCAGCCAACCGCCAGTGAAGGGGAGTTGTGGAGATGGGAGAGAAATTTTATCTTGTTTCCCTATTCCTCTAACTTGCAACAAATTCTCCAGCAAACCAAAAATATCCCCTAATTCTGGTGTCCACATCTGCGGAACTCCATTTATTATTCTGGGTGCGCCTGCACAGATAGAATAGCGACTCAGTTGAGGTTGGTTTGTGGGTGTAGGGTAAGGACTTTCTAGGAGGGTGGCTATTTCAGATGTAGTGTGGGAGTGAAATAAGGCAGAGAAAATTTCCGAACCAGTACGATTTTCTAATGGAAGCGATCGCCAGTGCCACATAAAATGTTATATTTGTTGCCTATTCCCCTAAAGTTGATTTCCTAAAACGATTCTTACTCCCCAAAATAGGGTGAGAGTTGCGATCGCTAACCAGTCCCATGATTTTAAACGTAAATCATGCCACGGGACTCGGTGTTCGTTGGGACTGGTAAAACCGCGTACCATCATCGCACTAGCCATTTGTTCGGCGCGTAACAAGAGATTTTCTAATAATCTTTCGGCGACAATCAACCAGACTTTGAATCCACCTTTTAAACCTAACTTTTTCCAATTAATTGCCCTAGTCATCACAGAACGCACTAAATTCTGTACCTCTTCTAAGACTAGGGGAATGAACCGCAATGATAAAGTTAAAGTCAAAGTAATTTCAGTAACGGGTATCTTAAATCGCCGTAGCGGCTGCATGAGGCTTTCTATCCCAGCAGTAATTTCCTCTGGTGCAGTTGTCAGTAAATACAAGTTGGTGCTGTAAATAACAGTAAATATAATCGTACTTAAGCGCGTTGCTAAATCTAGAGAACGGCGAGTGATTTTCACAGGGCCTTGATGAAACAGAATGTAGTTATAGCTTTTGCTACTTTTTACCTGTTCTTGAACAACTGGGGAATTATTATTAGTTAGTGGGGCTAAAACTTGAGAGTTAGCTGGTAGACGTGGCTGATAATCTATACCCAATCCATCAGGACTGATCGCTGAAATCATGAACACTAAAAATGTTAGTGTTAACAGCCAACCCATTTGTTGTTGCCAGACACGCCGGGGGATTTTAGCAGTTAAAGTAAAAATAATTAATAGTGCTACTAGTAGTATGCGCCATTGATTATTAGCAAAGCTGTAGCTAGTCAGAAAACTCATCAACCAGATAAACTTGACCCGTGGATCAAGTTTATGTAACCAAGTTTGTGGCTGTTCTAGGTATAGTCCTAATGGAAGCGATCGCAGTAAATCCATTTTTCAGTGCTAAGTGAGAGAGTGCTGAGTTATGAGTGCTGAGTTATGAGTTATGGAAAGTTAAGAGTTTATCTAATGAGAATTTAAAGGTTAGTAAATTCTCAGATTAAAGTTTAGTTTGAACTTTTGATTCTTGACTATTCTGCCCTGATATCCAGAACTTAGCACACTTTATTTTGCCCACTCAGCACCCCTCACTCCTCACTCCTCACTCCTCACTCAGCACCGGCTAAACGCCGCGCTACCGCTAACAGCACTCCTCACTCTTAAACACGAGTTGCACGGTTAACATTACCGCTTTCCATATCTCGGACTTTCTTACTCCGCCACAATATGCGAATGGGAGTACCTTTAAACCCTAGTTGTTGGCGGAATTGTCTTTCAATGTAACGTCGGTAGTTGTCATTAAAGCGTTTAGCTTCATTGACAAATAAAGCAATAGTTGGCGGTTGGCTGCTGACTTGTGTACCGTAATAAATTTTACCTTGTCGTCCACCGCGTGAAGTTGGGGGAGAATGCCATTTCAACGCATCTTCCAAGACTTCGTTAACCACTGATGTACTAACGCGGCGTTTGTGTTCTGTGGCTGCTTGAGTTACCAACTCTAAAATCTTTTCTACCCGTTGTCCGGTTAAAGCACTGACAAAAATTGTCTCTGCCCATTCTGTAAAATGTAGCCGGCCTTCCATATTTTTTTCGTAGTCGTAGATAGTATAGGAGTCTTTTTCGACTGCATCCCACTTATTGACGACGATAATACAGGCTCGACCTTCTTCAATAATTCGCCCAGCTAATTTTTGATCTTGTTCTGTTACACCATCTAGGGCATCTAAAACTAATAAAACCACATCGGCGCGGCGAATTGCTTTAAAAGCGCGGTTAATGCTAAAAAACTCCGGGCCATATTCGACGTTTTTCTTTTTGCGAATCCCGGCTGTATCTATCAGGCGATAGGATTGTCCATCTCTTTCGATAAAAGTATCGATCGCATCGCGGGTTGTGCCAGAAATTGGGCTAACAATGACTCTTTCTTCACCTACAAAAGAGTTGAGTAAGCTTGATTTGCCGACATTAGGCCGTCCGACGATCGCAATTTTTATTTCATTGCTGTCTGCTACATCCGCAACAGTGGGGATGTGTTTGATGAGTTCGTCTAATAACTCACCTGTACCGTTGCCATGAATCGCGGAGAGGGGGTATGGTTCTCCTAGGCCTAGTTCCCAAAATTCGGCAGCTTGAATTGAACCCTGTTCAGGTGATTCGCATTTATTCACTGCTAGAAAAATTGGCACTGGCTGTTGGCGTAACCATTCGGCAATTTCTTCATCTGCCGAATTAGGGCCAGTTTGACCATTAACAACAAAGATAGCAGCAGAAGCTTCTGCCAGGGCTGCTAAAGCCTGTTGGCGGATCAGGGGCAGAAATTCGGTGTCATCATTAAATACCAAACCGCCTGTATCTACTACTAAAAACTCGCGATCGCTCCAGTAAGCCGGCATATAAGTGCGATCGCGCGTCATACCCGGTTCATCATGGACAATCGCCGTTTGTTCCCCGGCGAGTCGATTAACCAGGGTGGATTTGCCCACATTTGGGCGACCGATAATTGCAACAATTGGCAGTCCCATAAACCAAGGGTAATTGAGAGAAAGGCTAGTATATCACATCTCTCATTATAGGTTACAGGTGATAGGGGACAGGTGACAGTGAAGAGGTGGGGGTGTAGGGGGAGAAACTTTTGGTTACGAATTACGAATTACGCTTCTATCCCCAAGGTGATTTACCGCGAAATTTAAAAAAATAGCATAACAGCAGAACTGGCAGTTACGTCACAGGAGATTACATCTTGAGAAATCGTAAGTGGCTGCTCAAAGCCAGTCAACTAATCTTTCAATACTTGCGGTGGTTATTTTTATTAATATTCTGCATCTTACTATACGCCAAGGTAATTGAACCAAATTGGATTGAGATCAAATCTTTACAACTGACTCTACCCCATCTCGCATCAGAATTTAATGGCTATCGGATTGTGCAGATTAGCGATATTCACCGCGACCAATGGATGACTACGAGGCGTTTAAAGCGTATTGTCCACCTAGTTAATCAACAACACCCGGACTTAGTAGCCATTACCGGGGACTTAGTAACGCGTAACTTACCCCGATTAATCCCATCACTCAAGCCAGCCTTAGAACAGCTTACACCCCGCGACAGAACTGTGGCTGTTTTAGGCAATCATGACCACGAAAACGACACCAAAGCCATCATTAAAATACTCAAACAAAGCGGCGTATTTGATTTAGATAATACCGTCTACACACTTCAAAGAGGCAACGCCATTTTAAATATTGCTGGGGTTGATGATGTGGGTATGGGTAAAGACCGCCTAGATTTAGTATTGCAGCAATTACCTCCACAGGGAGCAGCCATTTTATTAGCCCATGAACCAGACTTTGCGACTACCAGCGCAGCCACAGCCAAATTTGACCTGCAACTATCAGGACATTCCCACGGCGGACAAATCCGGCTACCTTTCATCAGACCCCTAATCCTACCGCCTTGGGGTGAAAAGTATTACTCAGGAGAGTACGAGGTAGGAAAAATGCTCTTATACACCAACCGAGGTGTAGGAATGACAGGCTTACATCTGCGTTTATTCGCCCGTCCTGAAATTACCATCTTTACCTTAGTTTCCTCTCCCCAATAGACCGCTTGTACTCTCCTCTGCGTTTCTGCGCCTCTGCGTGAGATAAGTAAAAAATACGGCTTGTAATTACCGAGTAAACCACAACCGAATTAACTCCACCTGGAAACGATAACCCTCCCCAACTTCCTCGATTAACTCTCGCTGTAATAACAGTTCAATTGTTCTTTCCCAAACATCAGGAAACCGTTGTGATAAAGTGAGCTTGCTAACAATTACCCCTTCCCCTTGAGCAGCAATAAAGCGTAAAATCTCGCGCCCACTGTCATCTACTTGATTATTTTGCATATCAGCGAAGAAAAAGCTACCACTTTGCAAAGCTTCTGGTATGGCTGCTGCCACATCTGCTAAAGTTACCAAGCGACGAATAGAAGGGTCTTGCTCATTTTTTAAAACGATAATTTCCGCACAAAGTAGCTGTATTAAGAACGGATGACAACGGGTAAGTTGCAGAACTCGCTCAACTGCATCAGGTTCATAGCGGAGAGTCAAATCTTTGACTGGTGCTACTATTAATTGTCGTGCTTCTTCTTCCTTTAAATAGGAGATATGCACCACTTGGACATTAATTAAATAACTAGCCCAACGCTGATATTCTTCAATAGTATGAGAGCCTGCTATTAACACCTTGAAGCGGGTACGGTGTTGAATTAAGTGGCGCAGCATTCCTAACACATCTTCCTCATCGAAGCGTCCCCTAGTGATTGCGCTGTCTAATGTCTCGAACTCATCTAACATCAGCAAAGCGGTATTCTGTTCTAGTGTTTCTTCTACCTGATATAGCCATTCATCAAATCGTGTAAAGGGATCATCTTTTAATGTTTCCCGTGTGAGAGTAGGTAGTGTTAACGCGCCTTGCTGTTTGGCGGAAGTTGTCATCCCTCTAGCTAAGTTGTAGAGAAAACCTGTGTAGTCGCTGGCTGATGTGGGTGCGCCTTGCAAGTCTACAAACATGGGGATGATGGAATTTGGGAGTAACTTCCCGATGTTGTGGAGTAGGGAAGTTTTGCCCATGCGTCGCTGACCGTATAGTAGCAAGGGAGGACGACGGCGGTCTAACAGTAATTGCTCAATGCGTGTACCGATATCAGTACGGCCTGTAAAGATTGCTTGTTCTAGTGTGAGAGGTACGCCAGTAATATATGGTGAGTCAATTTCTTGGCGGAGTTCGGTAGCTTTAACTAGTTCTTCTATATAGTTGGTGACTATATCACGCCAACTTGTGACTATGGGACGGAAACGTACTGTGTATTTGTCGTTGCTACGAGTGAATTCTCGTAAGTTTCCTTCTAATTTGTCTGCAACATCTTTGAGGAGTAGACGCTGGTTATATGTACTGTTTTGATTTAGAGCCGCGTCTATATCTTGACTAATGCGGTTAAAAATGCTGAGTATAGGGTTAACAGGACTTTGTAATTCGCCGATTTCTAAACTGCGGTAAATTTGACGAATAGCTTCTACATCCGCACAGGCTTGTAAATAGCGTGCATCTAGTTCAATTTGTACGGATTGAACAGCCCAACGCTGGGGACTGGTACTTAAGTATTCTAAAGCAGTTTTGCCTTCGACTAGATTATGTCCGATGACGAAAAGAAGATACTCGTCTAAGCCAGATAAATGTAAACGCTGCCACTCATCCCAGAAAGCAGAGTGAAAGCGCAATAAACAAGGGCTTTGAGCATTACGTTGTTTGTCTAATAGATAGAGTAGATAATTCCATACTGTGAGAAATGGAAATAATATAATAGGTCGCCATGAGTTAATATTAACTCCCACGCCTACCGCCACGCCTCCCGCCACGCCTCTCGCCATGCTTTCCGCCACGCCTACCACCACGCCGAACGCCACGCCTACCACCACGCCTACCACCACGCTTTCCGCCACGCCGAACGCCACGCCTCTCGCCACGCCTCTCGCCACGCCGAACGCCACGCCTACCGCCACGCCTAACGCCACGTCGAACGCCACGCCGAACGCCACGCCGAACGCCACGCCGAACGCCACGCCGAACGCCACGCCTAACGCCACGCCTTCCGCTACGCCTACCGCCACGCCTCCCGCCACGCCTACCGCCACGCGAGCAACTATAGTTTCGACTGGTACACCCAATATCAACAGCACTAAGCCAAGTATTAAGTTAGCCAGAATAGGTAAGATAATGTTTCCCTGAATGATTAACCGCCATCCTCCTCGTCTTATTACAGTAATCAAAGAAGATTCGCTGTCTAAAGTGGGGTCAATGCGCTTGAGGTGGTTATGCCACGCTGAAGGACGGAAGAACAACCAGAAAAGCAGTTGCAGGCTACCGAGTATTAAGTTAGGGTGCTGTTCAGGCGCATTGGTGTAGGCGTTGTGGAGTATGTTTTTAGGCATTTAAATTGCCTTGTGGCTGCTGAAGATGAGATGAAAAACCTTGTTGATATTTATTTAAGAGTTTGCACGCCAGGATATGCCAGAATTTTTGCGTCAGCCGTGAGTAACGGACACCCGTAAATTCTCGCAGTGGCTACTATGATTTGATCAGATGGATCTCGGTGAAAACCTGTGAGTTTAGTTGATTCAACGATAATGGGCATTGTTAGTTCGAGTAGCTGCACTCCTGGATAAGCTAACGCTGCTGTTAACCACTCCTCGACTGAAATTGATAAAGCAAGTTTGCGATTCTCAACTAGTTTGGCAACTTCCCAACAAGAAATCAGGCTAATTCCAAGTCCTTGAGATTGATATTCTTCTATCCAATTGCGATATTTTTGATTTAGTCGCGCATTATTATCTACCCACCAAATCCAAATATGGGTATCTAAAATTATCATTGCAAAACTTCCCAATCTTCTATAGGTACAGCAGGCTCAAATGGGTCATCATAATGAATGACCTTTCCCCGTAAAGGGTAAGGATTAGAATCTGAAGGTTGAGAAGAACTTTCTAAGATAATGATTTCTACTGCTTCCCCAGCCTGAAAGGGTAAGTCTTTGATGATCAAAGTTCCGTCTTCGGTTAATGTGGTTTCAATTCGATGTGCTTTCATGATTACTCTGTTAGTTATGAATCCAATAAATGAGTAAATGATTTTATTTGTTGTAACCCTTCCTCACGCCAGCTATCATCGTTCTCTCCTTCTTCTAGAGTAAATAATCTTTCTCGACACAGAATTTGTAGTAACAGTGGTTGATATTCGCTTTGAGTTAAAATCCACTCAATGTCTTTATCAGGAAAGGGTATTGGTGAACTCCCTATTAATTCTCGTGCTTCAGCTTCAGTTAATGCTCCTAGAAATGCTGTGTAGCCGAAAATATTGAAAAATGGTGAACTATGTCCTGTGTGATGTGCTAGATCCATTGGTGACTCAGGACTAGATAAAATAAATGCTAGATTGCCTCTTGTGTGGTTGGTTACTAAAGACCGCAAACTGTCCCAAAAGGTATCATCTAACTCTGGACAACGTTGTAAACCAACGCCAATTTCATCTAATAAAATGACTGTGGGAGAAGATAAGTTTTCGCTAACTACATTCATGAAATAATCTAAATCGCAAGGTGTTGGGACTTTAATATTTAGAGATTCTAGGATGTACTTTAATAGTCCTTCCCGGCTTTGCATTCGTGCATCTTGCAAATCCACAAATACCCAGTTGTAACTTTTTGGATGGAGTAGCCAATCAGATTTTTGATCAGCACGCAGTTGTTCTGGTGGGGTGGTGGTGATATTTTTTAAGTAGTGGAGTAGAGAGGTTTTACCACTGCGCTTTTTACCGATAATGGCGGCGTTTTGCAGGGGATGGCGTTTGAGGAGGTTAAACAGGCGTTTTAATTCTTTCTCGCGTCCAAAAAAGTAACGTGGTTGGGTGATGGGTGCGCCAGTGATGAAGGGTGATGCTTCCCCATTAGTCGGCTGAGGTTGAGATGGTTGATTTTCTGGTTGTTTGTCTGCAATGTCTTGCCAGTCTAATCCTAGTTTTTCACAAATGACTAGAAAATTCTCATAATCAATAGGTTTACCACCAAAAAAGTTTTTGACGGTGGATAATGAAGGTTCTATGTCTTCAGAAAACTTTTTCAGGCTAGGGTAGCCGTTACGCTGAAGTGCTGACTTGACTTTATTAATATACTCTGGTGCTACCCTAAGCGATCGCGCCATCACTCCCCATTCAAAAACTGTCAAGAGTATATCAGACTTTTATATTAAAGACACAGTATCAACAGTGTTCGAGAGCATCAACGACAATACAACCTAAACTCGTCTTGATTCAATGTAAAATTCGCGAAAAGTCGTCTAATAGTCAACTCGTGGTTAACCCAGTTCTCAACCAGCCTCATCTTTTAATTGAGACATAGAGATTTAAGGGCTATAGGTCATGAAAAGAGCATTGGGAATCCTGCAAATTACCTTATCACTTGCCGGTGTAATTATGTGTGGTACAGTTACTTACGCAGCTATTAATATGGTTAATGGTCAATACCAAGTTGAGATAGCAGTCAGTAATAAAGGACTAAATATCAAGTCCAATATTGATAAAAGACAATGCACATTAGCAAATTCTGAGCAGACTACTAATTAATAGTTAGTAGGGTGTGTCAGTATGAATAATTTCTTGGCATAACTAGATTTTCTCTCACTGACGCACCATACATTTTGGTAATCATGCCTAAAATACTTTATTGTTGTCTATTCTAATAAGCTAAGATAAACAAAAATCAGCTGTTAATTTTAACAGTTGCATAATAAATCATCGCCACACAGGAGAAATCATGCAAAGCATACTTTTAAGCAGCGAAGAAGTCGGCAAACGTGCCAGAGCATTATATGACAATAATATCCGTCAGCAAGTAGAAACAGAAGAAAACATCGGTAAGATGGTGATTATTGATATAGAAACTGGTGAATATGCAGTTGATAAAACAGGGATAGAATCGGCGCATTATTTACGCAAAAAGAACCCATTAGCTAGACTGTTTGGTATTCGCATTGGTTATAAAGTTGCGGCTTCTTTCAATGGTGACATGGAGCGTGACTATCGGTGATTTCTGGTATTGTGAAAAACGGACGGGCAACTGTTAATATTACATTTCGGTTGCCCAATCAACCAGATTTTTCTATTGAGTTTCAGATCGACACAGGTTTTACAGATTACCTTTGTCTTCCACCAGCAGCAGTAGCTGTATTAGATTTACCGTTCCTATATGATGTTTATATAAATCTGGCTGACAATAGTACCCTCGTCGTAGCATTACATCAAGCTGTCATAGTTTGGAATGGAGAGGAAAGAGTAGTTAATGTTTTAGCTACAGGAAGGCGGCCTTTATTGGGAACTGCTTTATTGGATGGGTCTGAACTAACTATCCAGTTTACAGACGGTGGTTTGGTATCAATTAATGATTTATAGCTGAATATCAACTTGTGTAAAAATAATCATATTTGTGTAACTTCATACATTTTTGGCGATAGGCGATATTTACGGTAAGCTACGCTAACGCATTATATGCTGTCGGCATGGCTGGGGTGCGATCGCTATTACAAACTGTGTGATGGAATTGCTTCCCGGAAATTTAGATTAATTTAGTTCATAGTAAAGAATTTAGCTCTCAAGAAAGGACTAAAGTCCTTACTACGAACGTTTAATTATTTACAATTCACAACTTAACTCACCGGCTTTTTGGCTAAAGCGGCGGTTTTCTCTGTAGTCTACAGGGCAATCAATCACAGCCGGGACATCTTGGGCTAAGGCTTCTTTGAGTATAGGAATTAAATCTAAAGCTGATTCAACTCGATAACCTTTTAAGCCCATACTTTCAGCTAATTTGACAAAATCTGGGTTGCCAAAATGGACAAAAGATGATTGTCCTTTACCAAATTGATTCTCTTGTTTCCACTCAATTAAACCGTAGCCGCCATCATTAAAAATTAAGGTGACAAATGGTGTACCAACACGCAATGCTGTTTCTAATTCTTGGCAATTCATCATAAAGCCACCGTCGCCGGTTGCGGCTACAACTTTGCGGTTAGGATGCACCAGTTTTGCCGCTAAAGCACCAGGAATTGCTATCCCCATTGCAGCAAAACCATTGGAAATCAGGCAAGTATTTGGACTATGACAATGATAATGGCGAGCAATCCACATTTTATGTGCGCCCACATCAGAAATTACAATATCATCTGGCCCCATGACTTGCCGCAAGTCATAAATTAATTTTTGCGGTTTAATCGGATACCCTTCATCGTTGGCATATTGTTCGTAATCAGCCCGAATTTCTTCCCGTAAACTAATGGCGTAGGGTTTGGGTTTTCCTTGTCGATCTGCTACTTTTAAAATCTCAGCTAGGGAATCAGAAATATCCCCGATTATTTCTACATTGGGAATATAACTGCTATCAATTTCGGCAGAACTTGCCCCAATATGGATGATGGGAATATTACCGTTTGGATTCCATTTTTTGGGTGAAAATTCAATTAAATCATAGCCGATCGCAATGACTAAATCTGTATTATCAAAACCACAGGTAATAAAATCTCTTTGTTGTAATCCTACTGACCATAAGGCCAAAGGATGAGTATAAGGAATCACACCTTTACCCATGAAGGTATTAGCAACAGGGATATTCATCTGGGTAGCAAATTGCGTGACAGCATCACTAGCTTGAGCGCGAATTGCTCCATTTCCGACTAAGATTAGGGGATTAACTGCCTGAGAAATCGCGGCTGCGGCTGCCCGAATACTAGCAAAAGAAGCGTAGGTTTTTTCGATATTATCTTTACGCAATGGTTTGCCCTCTACGGGCATGGCGGCAATATTTTCTGGTAAATCTATATGAACTGCACCGGGTTTTTCAGTTTGCGATCGCTTGAAGGCTTTCCGTACAACTTCTGGTGTAATACTCGGTCTGACTATCTGTTTATTCCACTTAGTTACAGGGGCAAACATGGCCACTAAATCTAAGTATTGGTGGGATTCAATGTGCATTCTATCTGTTCCCACCTGTCCAGTAATGGCAACCAACGGCGCACCATCTAGATTTGCATCTGCTACACCAGTCATTAAATTTGTTGCCCCAGGCCCAAGTGTAGAAAGACACACTCCAGCTTTTCCTGTCAATCGTCCGTAGACATCGGCCATGAAAGCTGCACCCTGTTCATGACGTGTGGTAATAAATTTAATAGATGAATGTTTAAGTGCTTCTAAAACGTGTAAATTCTCTTCGCCAGGGAGTCCAAAAACATACTGTACCCCTTCATTTTCCAAACACTGTACTAATAGTTCTGCCGTATTCATTTTACATTCCTCATGTGGTTGGGGACTGGGAATTTTAGATTTTAGATTTTGGATTTTGGATTTTGGATTTTGGATTAAATAATCTAAAATCCACTCATTGAAAAGCTGGGGATTGGGAAGAAAAAGTAATACGTAATCCCCAGTACCTAATACCTAATCCCTATTTAACCCAAACTGTTTTAACATTCACGAACTCGTGTATGCCTTGAATACTTAGTTCTCGTCCATACCCGGAACGCTTAATGCCACCAAATGGTAGTCGGGGGTCGGATTTAACTAAGCTGTTAATAAATACTGCGCCTGCTTCAATTTCTGTAATTAAGCGATCGCGTTCTTGATCGTTGGTTGTCCAAGCACTTGCACCTAAACCAAAGGGTGTAGCATTTGCTAGTTTAATCGCAGTATCTATATCTGGCACACGGAATAATAAGGCTACTGGCCCAAAAAATTCTTCTTGGGCAATTTGTGAGTCAACAGGGATATCTATGATAATTGTTGGTGGATAAAAGTTGCCAGGAATATCTGCTAAAGGATACCCACCTGTTAAGACTTTTCCCCCACTTTTGACAGCAACTTGCACTTGTTGGTGTAAATCTTGGAGAAGATCAGGTGTTGCTAAAGGGCCTAAGTCGGTGTCGGGAAGCATGGGATCACCAACTTTCAACGCCGTGAATTTTCCTAATAGCAGTTTCTCAAATTTATCTGCGATCGCCTCGGCGACAATAAAGCGTTTTGCTGCAATACAAGATTGACCATTATTTAACATCCGTGCGGTTGTCGCGGCGGTTACTGCTGTTTCTAAATCAGCACTTTCTAAGACAATAAATGGGTCACTTCCCCCCAATTCCAAGACGGTTTTTTTTATTTGTTTTCCCGCCGCCGCCGCTAGGGATGCACCGGCTGGTTCGCTTCCGGTTAAGGTAGCGGCTTTTACTCGGTCATCTGCCATTAAATCGGCAACTTTAGCTGCACCGATTAATAAAGTCTGAAATGCACCTTCAGGAAAACCCGCCCGTTGCATGATATCTGCAATAGCTAAAGCGCACTGTGGCACATTAGACGCGTGTTTGAGTAAGCCGACATTACCCGCCATCAGTGTCGGTGCAGCAAACCTGAACACCTGCCAGAAGGGGAAATTCCACGGCATGACGGCGAGAATTATACCCAATGGTTGGTAGCGGACAAAACTATGGCTAGCATCAGTTTTTACCGAGACATCAGCCATAAAATCGGCAGCGTTTTCAGCGTAGTAACGGCAAACTAAAGCGCATTTTTCGACTTCTGCGATCGCAGCTTTGTAAGGCTTGCCCATTTCTAGAGTCATAATTTTAGCGAAATTAGCCTTGTCTTGCTCTAAAATTGACGCAGCTGCATTTAACCACTGCGATCGCTGTGTAAAACTCGTCTGACGGTACTGTATAAAAGCCTGTTGTGCCAAATCTAATTTAGTGGCAATTTCTGCATCGTTGAGTGGCTCAAAGGTTTTGAGCGTTTCCCCAGTAGCGGGATTGATAGTGGCGATCGCCATTGCCTGACCTCCCGTTTTAAAATAGCTTGAGGTAGCTTCTTAGTGTTACACACATCTCTTGAGGAAGCCACCATCCAAATTTTAGTCTTTTGGCAAAGGCTTAGTCTCTCCAACTTAAAATCTCGCAATTAAACTTGAACTAATTTATACTCAAAAATAAGTATTAATGCTGCTTAATAGAATACAAGAACACATTCATCTGTATCTTGAGGGTGAGTCACGGTTTAATGATCAGATTGATCTATTTCTTCTGAAGATGAGTTGTGAAGATTTTCTCTATGTGTAAAACGAGCTTGTTCAACTTGCTTAATCTCCCGTTCCAGGAAGTAGTTCAATAGTGTTCTTAAAAGCACAATCGCCCCCAAATTGAGAATATCTTGGCGTGTAGGTGCAACTGCTGTTTGCAAAATATCACTAGCAACAGTAAATTCTAATCCTAATGCCAATGCCCTTCCTAGTTGCAACCTTACTACTTCAGTAGAATCAATATGTTGTCTATGACGAGAAAATATTTGCCGAAAATAAAGAGCAATTCCACGAATCACTGCCAGTCCAATTACTACGGCTGCGGCAATTTCTGCTGTTGCTGCTAAGTAGCCAACAATGAGCTTTAACCATGACTCTAAAGGTTCTCTAGCTGCTTGTGTTGCCTCAATTTGTCCGACGTTAATACCTAAAAGTAGAACTAATCCAAAAATTAATGCTAAAGGGAGTAAAAGATTAACTAAAGATTCTAATAATGACTCCCGCTTCATATTAATTCGTAATTCATAATTTCAATACCTAAGTGTAAAATATATGACTAATGGCTAATAACTATGGATGAATAATTGTTGTTAAATGATGCAATTTTGTTTGATAAACTTTGACTAGTCTATCAATACCTTTAAATCGATGATCTCCCATTTCTTGGAAGTCTTCAGGTTGTGAAAGTAATTGATAGGTAGCTTCACTAACAACACATTCACTAGGAGGACAAACTGCTTCCATTCTCGCGGCTAGGTTAATAGTAGCACCTAATGCTGTGTACTCTACCCTTTGGGAACTACCGACATCGCCTACAACAGCTTTACCACTGTTAATCGCAATGCGTAATTGTAAAGGTTCATGCCAGAAACCGTTGGCATTGAGATGTTCTAGGCGAGTTAGCATACCTTTAGCAGTTGCTGTAGCGCGATCGGCATGATCGGCTTGCGGTTCGGGTGCGCCAAAAAATGCCATGATACAATCACCGATGTATTTATCTAAAGTGCCGCCACAAGCGAATACTTCTTGTAGCATTTCTTCAAATAACTTATTTAATAATTGGGCGATCGCAGTTGGTGTTAACTTCTCAGAAATAGCTGTAAAACCAACTAAATCTGCGAATAAAATACTAATTTCACTTTCCGCAGGTGATAAACGACCATCTGGTAAACCACCCACAGAAATCAAATGTTGCACAACCGCAGGTGAGTGATAGCGTTCTAAGCGATGGCGAATTACTTCTTCTGTTTTCAGTTTTTCTACAAGTAACCAACGTTGTACACTCGATGCTACAAGATTGGCTAAAGCAGAAAAAAAGCTGAGTTCTTCTTCACCATCTTTTTCCCAATGATAAGAAGACAAATGAGCATCAGCATAAAGTACACCCACTACTTTATTTTCATCCCATAAAGGGACAGCCATAGCACTACGAATTCCTTTGAGTAAAATGCTATGTTCACCAGAAAACCTTTCATCTTTTTGGGTATCAGCAGTTTGAATTACTACTTTTTCTTCAAAGACTTTTTGGCAAATACTCCGACTAATCCAACTAGCATCAGCTAAGAGATATTTTTGCTGAGTTTGGTTTCTAGTACCAGCATTAACTAACTCTAAATTACCGCAACCATTGACATCAATTAATAAAGCCAATCGGTCAATACTACTAAGATAACGAAATACAACTTGTTGCACTTGAGAGAAAATTTCTTCTATAGATGCTGCTGCACAAAGGTTTTTAGCTATATCTACTAAGTCTTTAAGACGAGCAATGGTTTTATTTTTGTCGCTAATATCACCATCATTACCATTAGCTTCTATCCATTGTTGTTGTAGTTGTTTGACGTTACGAAAAATCGTTCTTGGCTCAGAACTATCTGAAATAGTTAGTTGTTTAAGTGGCGGTGGTGAAAGAGGTGTGTGAAACAATACGACTAAATTCACATTACCTAGCCAAATTACATCACCGTGATGTAACTTTTGGGCTTGACTGACAATTGTTTGATTAACTTGTGTACCGTTCTTACTACCCAAATCCTCAACCGTCCATGTACCCTCAGCCTTTTTTACGAGTTGGGCGTGCTTGCGGGAAACTCCCCCAAAAGGTAGATATAAGTTACATTCCGGCAACCGACCTATTGTGAATATATCTTGATTCACAGTGACAGTTGTTTCCGTATCTCCCTGTTTTAAGAGTAAAGTCAGTTCAGTCATGAGTGTGATTTGTCTATTTTGGGGGCTGGGAGCGCAAACATATCTGGTTTGCAGGATATTTATGAACTCTTTACCATTTCTTTATGGCATTGTTCATAGCGATCGACAAGTCTTAGTATCAAATACTACATAAATATCTGTTGGCTTCAGGATTTTTTGGACGAGAACTCCGGTTTCTTCAAGAAACCGGGGTTCTGTATTGACTTACACAATTTTTCCCAATAACTTAACTGAACCTTCATTATTCGCCAAAATTAATTTGCATTTACAGTTTCTTTGTAATATCTTTACAAAAAAAATATATATAATTAGGTCAAAATATAAATAGGTGAATAATATTAGAAAAGCATTATCTACTCTGCATCTATATCAAGCATTTATATGCCAATTATTATTAACTAATAACCAAGCATTAATTTACACTTATCTACTGATAGATAGATATTTAAATATGAATAATCAACAGAAATATTTACAACCATATAATTGGCTACTTTGCAGTATTAGCATTTTAGCTGTATTTCTAGCTACACTTTATCCATTCAATTTTTCAGATGTAGATAATTTTTCATTACCTGAAGTTATTCTCAGTTTTAATAACTCCAGTTCTTTTCAAGATCAGGTAAATAACATTTTGTTATTTATGCCTTTAGGTTTCAGTTTAGCCAGATTCTTACAAAGCCTGAAAATTAAAAGTAGATTACAAATTCTATTAGTTATCTTAGCAAGCTTGAGCTTGTCATTGACAGTAGAGGTATTACAAATATTTTTACCTTCTAGAATGCCTACACCTGCGGATTTACTCAATAATACCCTAGGGGGATTTTTGGGTTATATTGGCTTTTATATATGGAATAAAAAAAGCTTTAATATGACTGTTGAGAGAATAGAAACCAGTCGGTTTAGTCAATCCAATCAGCAGATTTTAGGATTTTTTATAGGATATTTATTTGTAACTTTGTTAATTTCATTATTATGGCAAAGCACAACTAATTTAAGTAATTGGGATGTTAATTATCCACTAATAATTGGTAATGAAAGAACGGGTGATAAGCCGTGGCAAGGATATATATCTGAAATCCATATTGCTGATAAAGCTCTATCAAGGAATCAAATAGGACAGGTTTTAAGAAACTCTAGTTATTTTGATAATCTTGGTGATTACTTATTAGTTCACTATCAATTTAATGAGAAATGTTGCTATCAAGATAAAACATTACAACTACCCAAATTAATCTGGCAAGGAGAACCTATCAATCAAGATGGAAGTCAAGGTGTATTTTTGAGCAATAATCATTGGCTACAAACATCTGCTCCTGTTACAAAACTGAGTGAAAAAATCAGTCAAACATCAGAGGTGACGATTAGTGCTATTGTCAAGGCAGCGAATACGGAACAGGATGGGCCAGCACGAATTATTTCTATTTCTGATAATTCTTTTCGTCGCAATTTAACGGTGGGACAAGAGGGAAATAGCCTAGATTTTCGCATAAGAACACCCATTACTGGGGAAAATGGGTCAGAGCTTAAATTGAATATACCTAATATTTTTGTGGATACCAGACCACATCATCTAGTTATTACTTATGCTAGAGGAACTATTCAAGTTTATGTAGATAATCTACAAAATGCTTACTCTTTTAACTTACTAGAATTAATTCCCAAACAACAAAGAGTTTTCTACTATGCACTAACTTTTATACCCCTAGGGATAGGCTTAACTATCCTCACTCTCCTAACAAAAAGAAGATTCATCTTTTCTAAAGTTATTTACAGTGGAATATTAATACCTTCTTTAATCCTAGAAGGTGTTTTAGTCAGTGAAAGCGGTAAGAATTTCAGTATCAAAAACTTGTTAATGGGAATAACATTTACAGCAGGAACAATGCTGCTATTAAAAGCAAGAGCCTCTCAAATAAAACTGAAAAACTAACCGTCTAGATGTTGGGTGGTAATTCCAAAGGGAGCGTTCCGAGTAAACCCTTGCGATAATCTGTTAAAAGTTCCCTAGCAGTTCGTTCTACATCACCTTTATGACGATATGCGGCTAACGCGTGTAAGTATGCTTCTCCTGTGTGGGGTATGGGGTCGAGTTCATAACGTGAATATAAGGGTGATCTGGGTAATAACTCACCAGCTTGCTCTTCTAAAGAATTCAGTAAATCTATGAATGCAGCCGCTACTAGTTGATTATCGTAAGCGGCTTGACCAATATCATCACAAATTGCCAGTTTTATGGCTGCTTCTTGATTACCCATCTTCAGGGGGATGACTCCGGGTGCATCTAACAATTCCAACTGATCGGAAATTCGCACCCAGCGCAGTTGACGTGTCACCCCAGGACGAGCCGCGCTTTCGACAACGCGCTTTCCTAATAAACGGTTGATTAAAGCTGACTTACCAACATTAGGAAAACCAATTACCACAGCGCGCACAGGACGAGGTAACATTCCCCGATCGCGTCTTCTTTGGTTGAGTTCTACCCCGGCTGCTTGGGCAGCTTTAGCAACTCCGGTAACACCTTGACCGTGTTGAGCATTGGTACAATAAGGTTCTTCTCCCCGATTTTTAAAGTAATTTATCCACAGCGATCGCACTTGGGGCGGTATCATATCTAAACGATTCAACACCAAAACTCGCGCCTTGTTTCCCACCCACTCATCTATTTGGGGGTGGTGTGTCGCCAAAGGAATCCGCGCGTCTCGTACCTCAAAGACCACATCTACCCGCGATAGGTGTTCTTTGAGATTCTTTTCCGCCTTGGCAATATGACCCGGATACCACTGGATCAAATTTAATTTATAGTTATTTGTTAAGCCCATAGCAATTATGAATTACGAATTACGTTAGCGGAGCGGGGCGTTAGCCCATTACGAGTTATTAATTATTATCCCTTATGGCTTTGATGCAAAATCAGACGATTGCCATCGGGGTCATAGGCGTAAATTTCTCTACCGTGGGAGGCGATCGCAATTTCTCCTGGTGGGGGATAACCTAAATCTGTGAGGTGGGCGATCGCGTCTTCTAAGTTATTTACCTCTAAACACATACTCATTTTACTTGTAGCTGAGTGTTGAAATTCCGACTCGTATGTTTTTTTGGGCTGAAAAATCCCCACTCTTATACCAGTAAGTTGGAACTCAGCATATACATTTGGTATAAAACTGATTGGTTTTTGTGTCAATAAATTAGTATAAAAATTGGCTAATTTATCTAGATTTAGGGTTGCTATAGTTAGTAGTGCATCTTGATAGTAAAAACTCATATTTGTTAATTATCCAGAATTATCACCTTTTCACCCTGATGTAAGCTGATAAAAACTCAAGTCTTTAAAAGAGTAAATTATCGCAAAATCTTCCGAAAGATAGCCTAAACAAGTTGTAAATATAAAAGTTACAGGCCTTTTTTGTGTTATAAAACTCACAGAAAATTATATTATTGGTAGGCTACTCTATGGAACTAGAAAAAATAGGATGTTTTAAAGAGTACAGCGAAATTATACTTGAAAAAATTAATTCTGTTCCTCAAAATCCTTCTAAACAAGAAGATTGGATTCCTACTAGCTTAGATGAATGTATTTTGCGTCTCCGAGAAGCTGCGGAGAAAACTATAGGTCTTGCTACTTCGCCTGTGAAAATTGGTGTGATGGGAGAATTTAGTAGTGGCAAAACTTTACTTTTAGGTAGCTTAATTGGCTATGGTGATGCTTTACCCATTAGTGAAAATCCCACTACAGGAAACGTCACCGCTATTCATATCATCCCCCAAGCGGGCTTCTCAACGACACAGGTGGGTAACTTTACTGTGGAGTATTTGAGTCGGGAAGGGGTTAATGAGTGCTTGCGCTTCATGCTAGGAGAAGCTAATCGCCGTACAACAGCAGCCGGACTTCCCCCCATACCATCGGCTAAACTCAACTCTGGGAAAGACATTCTTAGCTGGTGTGAAGAAGCTTGGAATAGCAGCAATAACTTGGAATTACGTTATCTGGTGCGGGAGTTGGTGGTTTTTCTCCGCGCCTACAGTTCCTATGAGGCGTTGTGTGGTAAACGCTACGAAATTGATGCAGCTACGGCGCGTGATGGGTTACAGTTGGCGGAACAGCCAATGGCTATCCAAACTCTTAGCTTTGAAGAGTTACCGCCAGCGCATATTCGTTTACCGAGTCCACCGCAAAACTTACCCACCAAGTTATTACAAAATAGTTTTCCGTTAATTCGGCGTATTGATATTGAAGTGAGAATTTCCCAAGAAATTTGGGATGTTACAGGTGCTGATAAATTTATTCTGTTAGATTTTCCAGGTTTAGGTGCGGCGAATTCTGGCGCGAGGGATACCTTTTTATCGCTGCGAGAATTGGCGGAAGTGCAGACAATTTTGGTACTCCTGAATGGTAAATCGCCGGGGAGCGATCGCGCCAATAAAATTTTCACGATGATGCAACAACAGCGTCCTGGACAAGACCTCAAGGATTTAATTCTGGTGGGGGTGGGACGTTTTGACCAGTTACCTTTAGAAAGTGAAGGCGGCGAACGGGAATTAGACTCCCTAATTAACGACAGCCAAACCCCCAACCTCACAGCCGATATGGTGCTGCAAAAACTTAAGGTTCTGCAAACTACCATTGACGGTGCGAGTGCATTCACCATTAATAAAGACCGCATCGTTTTGCTATCCCCCCTATTGGGACTAGCGGAATTAGCCAAGCGTTCTAGTAGTGTGAAAGCAGGTTCAACGGAGTTTTTGGCGAACTTAGATTATCCAGAGTATTTGGAGAGGTCGAAGCGACTGCAACAAAAATGGCGCAGGTTGAGCGATCGCCTGTTAGAATCAGATGCACGTCACCATTTAGGGCGCAAACTGGGTTACTTTGCTCAAGATGGGGGTGTCGCCAAGCTGCGAGAATTAATTCAAAATCACGTTGCGAATCATGGACTCAAGCAACTGTATGAAGATACCCGTCGCGCGGCTGAGAATTTACAATTACAACAAGAGAACCTCAAAGGTATTATTGCCGAAATTCACGCCCAAGGTATTCCTACTGGTGACTCTCAGGCTTTAGTTGACTTCAGGAATGCGATTGAAAGTTTAGATAAAACCTATCGTAATTTCCAGAAAGATTTAGGTACACAACCACTCAAAGACCGCCGGGGAACAGTGGTTAGTGATGTAGTCAAAGACGAACTGACTTTTCAAGTTATTAGTTGGAGTCAGTGGACTTTATTATTTAACAAAGTCAACAATGGCACAATTACGCTGACAGAATCTAAGGGTGCAGCCGGTAAATTATTTGACCGAGGGAACAGAACTAATAACAGCATCCCGACCAAAAGCGATGACTTTTATCCAGCCTTTGCTAAGACTGTGCAAGAAGTAGAAGAATTTGCCCGCGATCGCATCCGTCAGGCTGTAGTAGACTTACTCAGTAAATTATCTCACCAAATTGCCCCAGAGCGCGATCGCCTCTTGGCAATTTTAACACCAGAAATAGAACAAGAGATTGAAGCGAAATTCGGACCGGAAGAAGCTGATTTATTTTATCAATTGCTGTTAGGATGCGACCCCAATAAATGGCAAGATGTAATTTTAGAAGAGATTAATCAACAAGATAAATCTCTCGTTCCTGAAGTTATGTTTCCTCTGGCGCGTCAGGATGAAAAACATAATATTGGTCAAATCTTTGATTGGTCGCCAGAAAAAAATCAAGGTCTACCTAGATCAGCTAATCACCAGTTATTTGTATTAAGATTGCGTGATGAAATTACTGCGAGTGCTAGCTTACATCTTGTACAGTATGTCAGCGAAGTTAATCAACAAGTCAACGCTGAATTAGAGGGGATTTTAGATCAAATTATTCCCACTTTGCAAAACCTCTCCAAAAAAGATGGCTTGCTGAGATTTATCGCGGCTGGTGACACCCAATCAGGTGTAGCAGTACCTACTTGGCTACAGAATCTCACAGAAATCGCTAACATTTCTGATTCCCTAACAGCTAATCAGTAATCAGTAATAAGTCATAAATTTACTGCTTAATGAATTCCGCCTTTTAAGGAAGATAAAAAATGCCTGTAGAGATTCAACTTGTGCCTCGCTTTCAAGTGCGGGTTAATCATAAGAAGTATTTAGAATTACCCAGTATTCAATTACTAGGTTCTGGAAACAACGTACCTCATATTTCCCGAATCAACTGCACAGTTAAAGGCATACCAGGCGAATTAGCAACTAAAATTCAACAAGCGTATAAAAAGTTTGATTCTGATATTCCCAAAATCTCCCAAATTGGTCAATTAGAACAGTATCCTTGTAAATTAGATCAACCTCTTACCCAAGCAATTAATTGTCATTTACGGGTAATGGTGGAATATTTTGATTCTGACAATTCAGGAAATCCACTGTTATCTGTACGGCAAAAAGTAGCAGCTTATTGTCATCTGTGGTCACTACCTATGGAACAAAAAACACCAAATAATCTGGGGTCAAATCCGTTTGAACTTCCTAGTCCAATATATAGCGAAAAACCTACCAACGTTAAACCCAAAAAACGCTTTCCTGGATGGTTGGCTTTAGATTTTGGTACATCCAATTCTACAGTTACTCTTTTTGACCCGATTGAAGTACCCATCGCGGAGGTTTTACCGAAAGAACAGGAAATCAGATTACGCGATCGCCTGTCACAATGGTTGAGTTCTCCGGCTTCCATTGCTTTACCAGAGGTGAACGAAAGTGAATGGGAAAAATTTATTGTTGATATTAGTAAAAATCTCGAAATCGAACCCAGTAATTTAAGTGAAGTTTTTAGTAGTGATAATAAAGGTAGATTTTTAGAAGCAATTCGGCAAATCGAATTATGTTTAGGTAACAGCGATAGATTCCGCCACGCCGTCAGTAAAAAACTTTATCAGATATATCATGAAGTCTTCCGCGTCCCGACTTTAGAATCACAGAATTTAATCCCGGTAGTTTTAGATATTGACCGCCGAGATACAGAGATACCCAGTGAGTTAGAAGTTTCCAGTTTAGAAAATTTAAAACTACGGATGGGGAGAGAAGCTAGGGATAATCGAAAAAAGGCGATCGCGCAAGGTACTAGCAGTTCATTAAAAGAAATCATCAGCAGATTTCACCATTCCCCCAAACGTTATTTTGGACAGGATCGGAATTTTTCCGTGATGTTGGATGGCGAAGAAGATATTATTAATGTTAACCAACTCATCCAAGCAGCATGGGCGCATTTAATCGAATTAACAGAAGATTATCGTCAACGAGCCAGACGCAGATTTTCGGAAGGGGAATTTTTAACAGCAGTTGTGACTTACCCCACCGTTGCACCCCCTGTAGTCAGGAAGGAAGTTAAAGAATTAGTCGAACAGTTGGGGATTGATGATGTTCAAACCGCCTATGATGAAGCTGTATCTGTAGCTATCTTCTTTTTATGGCGAGAATTTGGCGGGAATCTCAACATTGGGATTGAATCTTTTAAAACCCGTTGTCGCCAAGAAAACAATAAATGGTCACAAAATGTTCTAGTTTTAGATGTCGGTGGCGGAACAACAGACTTAGCATTAATTGAACTCACCTTAGAAGATAAAACCCCCTACTTTGCTAATAATGAAGACCGAGGATTAGGGGGACGTTATTATAAACTGACCCCGAAATTATTGGGTTCTTCTGGACATTTACAGTTAGGTGGTGAGTTAATTACACTCAGAGTGTTTAGATTATTGAAAATTGCGATCGCTGATTTTTTATTAACAGCAGTCACCAGAGGCGACATCGAAAGCGACAAACTAGAAGATTTAATCAACGCCGAATTAAACGAACGCTTTTTAGAACAAGGTAAATTTAAAAGCGGAAGTTTATTAAAATGTGTCGATAAGGAAAACCCCGAAGGTGACGCAGCCTATAAAGATGCTTTAGATACCGCCGAAAAAGTCATCCCCACCCGTTGGCAACAAGCACCCCAACGCCTGCAAAGTTTTTACACCCTCTGGGATCACGCAGAAACTGCTAAACTCAAACTGGGGCAAAAACCAGCAATTGAGAATACCCTATTAACCTTCACAATTTCCGAACAGCAAATTGCTGAACTCCTTACCCAAAGCGCGATTAAATTCCAGGTGAAGGACTCAGAAAATATTTGCGTCACCTTAGACAGCCAGCAATTTGAACGCGCCGCCGCCTCAGCCATCAAAGAAGCGATCGGAATTGCCAAAGGCTTAATGGAAAGCCGATTACGTCCCGAAGACAATAATATAGATCCCTGGAACACCCATAAAGTTGACTGGTTAATCCTCTCCGGTAAAACCTGCAATCTTGACCTAGTACAACGCCAAATTTACCAAGAATTTAGCAAATCACCCTATTTCGTTTGGAATCCCGAACGCATTACCTTTGTTTTGGAGTACACCAAGCTAGCCACCTCCGCCGGTGCTTGTTACGCCGAGAAACTGCGGAGACTGCGATTTGACCCTGAAGAATCGAAAGGATTGCTACGTAAAGGCGCAAACCAATTAGAAATAGACGTTAAAAACCTGTTTTATTATCTACCTTGCAACTTCAAACGCAAAACCCAAAGTAACGACCTCCTGACAGTCTTCAAAGCTGGACAAGAACTCTATCAACTCTCACCCTCAGAAAACGTCGCCAAAGTTCGCACAAATTGGGTAGGGACACAGTTAACCAACATCATTTATCGCCAAGACTACGAAGCAGGAGATTTACGCCTGTGGGGTAGCTTCGACGGTAAAAACCTCATGGGACAACTGGGGATGGAAGAAGCGGAATTTCTCAGAAAAATCAAAGTCCAGTTTGAGATTGACCAAACCCTGCAATTTAACATCCTACTGTGTCAAGGAAATCCCCACTATTTAATCGATGTCCCCGGAATTGACATCGGCGCAGCATTATCACAGTTGTCAGAAACATCATTATTTGCTGACGGTAAATTGAAATGGAACATCGCCGTCGAACGTCCTGATAAAGACTTAAGCGATGGTGATATCGCCGTCAACGTCATTGAATCAGCCACAGTAGATCAACCAGAGGCTTATCATTTGGTTTTTGAAGTAGATAAAGACGGTAACAAACCCCTGCAACAATTCCATTATCTGCGCGATGGTACATCCCAACCAGGAAACGGTTTAATCAGTAACCCCCTACCCCCCTTCCCCCACGCTAGCCAGCACACCTTTTATATGTACCAAACCGATGTCCAAACCAACACCAAAAAATGGATACGCATCGGCGCATTGCGTAAACCCGATGTCAACACAGATTACCCTTGTCAATATCGCGTCACAATCGACAACAGAGGTATCCTTCGCATCCACGCTGGTGACGTACCTTACTGGACATCACCCAATTTAGAATGTCTCACACACGAAGGATGTGTTTATATCGCTGAACTGGACTTACAACCCAATGAAGTTGATAAAGAACGCGATCCCTTTTGCGGCATACATTAAAACTACCTCACGCAGAGGCGCAGAGGCGCAGATAGTTTTTCTGAGGGTCTCTGCGTGGGATAAAAAAAGGTGATACTCATGCAGCATCTCTACAAGTTATTAGCAATAGAAAATTCAGAGTTAGCCCAGTTACTGCGGTATAGTCTGCATGGACTAGAAGCTTCGCTAAAACAAGCGCAAGCAGAACATCCTCATGACCCTGGTGCTAAAGTGTGCGATGAGGTGCTGCAAGAAATTCATCATCTGCTACAAGTAAAAGAAGAGGCAATACCTCCGGTAAGCTACACTAACGCATCCACCCCAACAGAATCAAAGCTGGATTATCTCCGTGCCGCATTTGAATCTGACTCAGAACTCAGCTTATATCTAGGAGACGCACCCCTATATAGCCAAACAGATTCCGACTTATGGAACGAAATTCACCGCAAATTGTTGCGAGTTCCCGAAGATTTGGCGGAATTTTGGCGACAACGTGCTTTAGACTTAGCGCAAGAAGTGGGTGCGTTAGCGCAGTTTACGGGAGGTATCGCAGATAATTCTCAACTCTATCATTTACCCTTCATCAGAGACGAAATTATCTACCCTGGACTCAGTGGTACAGTGATTTCCCCAGGATTATGCTTATCTCAAAAAGCACTTGAAAGAACTAAAATTATCCCAGAATATGCTTCTGAGGAATTAACTTTACTGGCGAGTTTCCTAGTTTTATTCATTAAATTTATTGAAATTGAACCAGAGTTACATCATGCCTTAAAGAGTGTGTTTAGCTTTGATGTGATTCCTCTACATTCCCAGCCAGAACAAAAAATACAATATGTTGAAGCTTTAGGCGATCGCTTCCACCGCACCAAAAAAGCCGAAGAAACTACCGATCCCTTGTTAATGCTACGCGCCTGGATTGACATGGATGAAGCCATCCACTCCTTAATCTTTGTCCCCCCAGCCGAACGTTATTCTTGGTGGGGTAAACTGCAACAAGAATCAAGACGCGCTTTAAAAAAAGTTGTGGCGATCGCAACTAATGCAGGTTACGAAGTGCGAATCCGTCAACTAACAGGTATTTATGCTGACATTTGTGCATTAACCAAAGATGACTTACAACTAGACTGCGGCGGAATCCCCGGCGAAGTTTTAACTTGTCTGCGAGTCTATGCCAGAATTAACAACGAAGAAATTCCCGGACGCGTCATATTTCGTTCATCACGATAGAAAAATTGGCGTTGCTGAAACTGCAATGAACTAACCCAGGGGAACTGTCCGATACTTCAAGTAGTGAAGCAATAAGCGAAGGGAACACTTGAGCATTAATTTTTATTTTTAGCGAAATTAATATTACAAAATATTGCAAAAATGAGTGCGGGGTAAATTAAATAACATCTTTTAATGCTTTTATTACTTATCTAAAAATTGTGCTTCTAATCCAGTTTCTGCTTTATTTACAATACTTTTCAATATTTTTTTAAACCTCTAGCTTATTGAGAAAAATGAGAAGGTCAGTTTTCTGAAGACATTATAACCACGCTAATATTGTCATGAAATTATAACTTAATTGTCAATAACTCGAAATATATCAATTAGTACCACAAAAAGTTTTTGTGATCCGGAGGTAAAAAGTCAAAAGTCAAAAGTTTGATATACCAAGGCTTTTGCTGTTTTGAAATGGTCTGCTTATTTACGCCGTGCTGTACTAGTACCGATTTTTTATCTTTGAGATTTAGCATCTTAGAGATAATCAAAAATCAAGTCAAATTTTAGTAAAATACAGTTCAGATAAGCGAATAATAGGGTTTTATAATGATTTATAAAACTTGATTGATCCTTGCTGAACTGTATTTTTATATCAATCAAAAGTACAAGCGATCGCTAATTCGGCGTGTTGTAATAATGTATCTTTATCTAAAGTTTCTACAGAATATTGTGGTGTAATTGCCAATAATTTTTCAATTCTGGCTCTAGCTGCTTCAACTACAGATGTAGCCAAGCTACCCTGACTTAAAGCATCAGCAAAATCTTCAGCTATTTTATAAGTCCGTTCTATTGATGATGAATGAATATTGCGCGACACGATAAACAAATCACACCCTGCATTAAATGCACGCGCCACTGTTCCCTTTTGAGTGAACATATCGGAGACAGCTTTCATATCTAAATCATCAGATACAACCACACCCCCAAATCCCAATTCTTCCCGCAGGATGGTTTTGAGAATAGCTGGTGAGAGCGTCGCCGGCCAATGGGGATCTATTTTGGGAAAGAGAATATGAGCTGTCATCATGATGGGAATTTTTGCCTCAATCAAAGCTTTAAATGGGATTAATTCTCGGATTCGTAAATCTTCGAGAGTGAGATTGAGAATTGGTAATTCCACATGAGAGTCTTTACTAGTATCTCCATGTCCGGGGAAATGCTTGGCAGATCCCACAATTCCCGATGCTTTGAGTCCCTGGTAATATTCACAGACCGCTTCAGCAGTAGTTTCAGGGGTGCTATCAAAAGCGCGAAATCCAATAATAGGATTTTGGGGATTGGAATAAATATCTGCTACTGGGGCCCAAGATAAATTAATTCCCAGTGATTTTAATTCTCTACCCGTGGCTTTGGCTACTTCCTGTGCGTGCGATCGCAACAACATAGCATGGGGAAACCTCGTAATTGGTAAAGGTGTCCGCACGACTCGCCCGCCTTCATGGTCTAATGTAAAAAACATCGACTCACGTCCAGCATATTCTCTTATTTGGTCGTGCAAATCTCGAAAACTTTGCAGCCACACCTCATAGGGGACACCATCCAGAAAATTTTTGCCGAAAAATATTACCCCTACAGGTTTCAATTCACTCAGAGCGCGTTTATCCTCATCACTTAAGGTAGTACCAGAAATACCCAGAATGAGGTGATGACCAAAGCTTTCTATTTGTTGTGATGCTGGCATAATAATTTACCTAGGATTGCTGAAATATTTTTAACTTCAAGAATTTCAGCCCTATCCTACACCTTCAGTCTTGGCTATTGACATCAACTGACAGATGGGAATTACTAATTGCAAATTAGTAGCAATGCCAAATGTAACAGATTGCAACGTATAATGAGAACGGCAAAACGATTAAGAAATATTGAAAAATAGTAGGTTTAAATGCGAGTAGCGATCGCGGGTGCTGGTTTAGCAGGACTCTCCTGCGCGAAATATCTCACAGACGCAGGTCACACTCCCATAGTCTTGGAAAGCCGAGACGTATTGGGTGGTCTTGTCGCGGCGTGGAAAGACTCTGATGGCGACTGGTATGAGACTGGATTACACGCCTTCTTCGGTGCATATCCTAATATGCTCCAATTGCTCAAAGAGTTGGGTATTGAAGACCGACTCCAGTGGAAAGAGCATACACTGATTTTTAACCAACCAGACAAGCCTGGAACACTCTCACGCTTTGATGTTCCCGATATTCCCTCCCCTTTCAACGTGATTGCGTCGATTCTTCGTAACCAAGATATGTTGACTTGGGAGCAGAAGATTCGCTTCGCTATCGGCCTAACTCCAGCAGTGGTGAGAGGTCAGAAGTATGTTGAGGACATGGACAAGTACAGCTTCTTAGAGTGGTTGGAAAAACAAGGTGTTGACGAGCGCGTTACAAGTGATGTGTTTATCGCTGCGTGTAAAGCACTGACCTTTATCAATCCCGACGAAGTTTCGGCAACAATCCTCTTAACTGCACTCAATCGCTTTCTGCAAGAACGATATGGCTCGAAAATAGCCTTTTTGGATGGTTCGCCTACAGAAAGGCTATGCAGTCCGATTGTAGAACACATCGCCGCAGGTGGTGGCGATGTGCGGCTGAATGCACCCATCAAAGAAATTGTCCTGAATGAAGATGGTAGCGTCAAGCACTTTATCATTAGGGGATTAAACGGTGCAGATGATTACATCGAAACCGCCGATTTTTACGTTTGTGCCACCTCAGTAGACGTGATCAAAGCGATATTACCCAAGCCTTGGCAGCAAATGGAGTTTTTCCAGAAGCTAGAAGGATTGGAAGGAGTGCCAGTTATTAACCTGCACTTATGGTTTGATCGCAAATTAACAGAAATTGATCACCTATTATTTTCGCGATCGCCCCTCCTCAGCGTTTATGCTGATATGAGCAATACTTGTCGTGAATACGCTAATCCCGACCGCTCAATGCTGGAATTAGTTCTAGCACCGGCAAAAGATTGGATTAGTAAATCTGACGAGGAAATTGTCACTGCCACTCTTGCAGAATTAGAAAAACTTTTCCCCGATCATTTTGGGGGAGAAAACCCAGCCAAACTGCTGAAATCTCATGTAGTGAAAACGCCGCGTTCAGTTTACAAAGCGACCCCCGGTCGCCAACAGTACCGTCCCTCCCAAAAAACTCCCATTGCCAATTTCTTGCTATCTGGGAGTTACACCATGCAACGCTACTTAGGCAGTATGGAAGGAGCTGTACTTTCTGGTAAGCTAACAGCGCAGGCGATCTGCGAATCACTGCCAGTGGCCAATGCCTCTAACCTGCAAACGCTAACCCGACCGCCTGCAACGAATGCTGCAACTGCCTGATTCCCCCCCGCGCATGAAAACGCTGGTCTCTGTAGATGAGTCCTACAAAATTTGTCGGCAACTCACAGCCAAGTATGCCAAAACCTTCTACTTGGGTACTTTGTTAATGAGTCCGGCAAAACGTCAAGCTATCTGGGCAATTTATGCTTGGTGTCGCCGTACCGATGAACTAGTAGATGGTCCTAGTGCTGCCATTACCACACCAGAAACCCTAGACCTATGGGAGCAGCATCTAGAGTCAATTTTTGCGGGTCATCCCGTAGAAAACTATGATGTAGCTTTGGTAGATACCCTGCAACGCTTTGCCCTCGACATCCAGCCCTTTCGGGATATGATTGCTGGGCAGCGTATGGACTTATACCGTAGTCGCTATGAAACCTTTGAGGAATTATACCTCTACTGTTACCGCGTCGCTGGTACAGTCGGCTTGATGTCAACATCTGTCATGGAAATAGACACCACCGGCAATACAGCCCCGTGGCATCAGTGTAAACAACCATATATTCCCACAGAAGAAGCGATCGCTAATGGAATTGCTCTTCAACTCACTAACATTCTGCGGGATGTTGGCGAAGATGCTAAGAGAGGGCGGATATACATTCCCCTAGAAGACTTAGCACAATTCAATTACACCGAACAAGAGTTCTTCAACGGTGTAGTCGATGACCGTTGGCGGGCGTTAATGCGCTTTCAAATTGAGCGGGCGCGGCAGTTCTACACCAAGGCGGAACAAGGCATCACTCATTTAGCACCAGACGCACGCTGGCCTGTGTGGGCAGCATCCATGCTGTACGGGCAAATATTGGACGTGATCGAACGTCAAGATTACAACATCTTTAATCAGCGTGCCTACGTTCCCCAATGGCAAAAGTTTCGCACCCTACCCATAGCTTGGATGCGATCGCAAGTGTTATGAAGAGTGCTGAGTTCTGAGTTCTGAGTTCTGAGTTCTGAGTGATTTTTAGTTTACTCAGCACTCAATAATGAATCAAGTACAAAGAAGATTGCTGAGTAATATACTCATTACTCATTACTCATTACTCAGTATGGGTACAAGCCCCCACGCCTAAGTCTTCAATTTTGAATTTTGTAGGCGCAAGCCTTGCCGTTCGCGTAGCGTCTCCTACAGGAGAAGGCTATTTTGAATTTTTAATTGGAGCGCAGCGACTTGACTTATCACTAAACATCCGCTAACATTGATATTCGTGACCGTGGAGAGGTGGCTGAGTGGTCGAAAGCGGCAGATTGCTAATCTGTTGTACGGCAGGCAACTCCGTACCGAGGGTTCGAATCCCTCCCTCTCCGTTTTCCCAGATTGAAGTAACACAGAGTTCGATGTCTTGTTCTACATCCAAAGGTAGATGTTATTATTTAACCTTTGGAGACTTGATTAAGATACAGCTAAATTTAAAATCTAGTTTGAATCTTGCTTTCAAGCTCCCTTGAAATTGAGGAGTGAAAGTGATTATGACAAGAATTAGTGCAGCTCTAGCCCTAAGTTTAACAACCCTAGCCACTGGGTTTTTAATGGCAGCGTGTACAACTACCAACACTACTGATGGTACAGCTAGCAACACCACAGCTAGCCCAGCGACCAACACTACAACTAGTAGTGGTACAGGATTAAAAATTGGCTCTTTACTACCAACCACAGGTGATTTAGCATCCATCGGTCAGCAAATGGCCCCGGCTGTTCCCTTGTTAGTGGAAACCGTTAACGCCTGTGGGGGTGTTAATGGTCAACCAGTGACTCTGATTGAGGTAGACGACCAAACAGACCCCAAAGTCGGTGCAGCTGGTATGACTAAACTAGCAACAGTAGATAAAGTTGCTGGTGTAGTTGGTTCTTTTGCTAGCAGTGTTTCCACTGCGGCGGTGTCAATTGCAGCGCAAAATAAAGTCATGCTGATTTCACCTGGTAGCACCAGCCCAGTGTTTACGGAAAAAGCACAAAAAGGTGATTTTCAAGGCTTTTGGGCGCGGACAGTTCCCCCCGATAGCTACCAAGGGCCAGCCTTAGCCGAACTCGCCATTAAAAAAGGCTATAAGCGAGTTTCTACAGTTGTCATTAACAACGACTACGGAGTTGGTTTTGAAAAAGCATTTGTCCAAGCCTTTGAAAAATTGGGCGGGACAGTAGTTAACAAAAATAATCCTGTACGCTACGATCCGAAATCAACTACCTTTGAAACCGAAGCAACTGCGGCTTTTGCGGGTAAACCAGATGCCGTATTGGGTGTTTTTTATGTAGAAACAGGTAGCTTATTATTAAAATCCGCTTATCAGCAAGGTCTCACCCAAGGCGTACAAGTTATGCTTACAGATGGCATGAAATCAGATGAATTTCCGGCTCAAGTTGGTAAAGCCAGCGATGGTAAGTACATTGTTTCTGGAGTTATTGGCACTGTACCTGGTTCTGATGGTAAGGCGTTAGAGGCTTTGACAAAACTCTGGCAATCTAAAAAGAATGCTTCTCCTGGGGAATTTGCTCCCCAAGCTTGGGATGCAGCAGCCTTGTTAGTATTGGCAGCACAAGCAGCTAAAGATAACACAGGTGTTGGTGTGGCGAATAAAATTAAGGAAGTATCTAATGCACCTGGTGTAGAAGTCAGTGATGTTTGTGAAGGGTTGAAGTTACTCAAAGAAGGTCAAGACATTAACTATCAAGGTGCTAGCGGTAACGTAGATGTTGACGCTAACGGCGATGTCATCGGTGTCTACGATGTTTGGACAGTACAAGACGATGGCAAATTAACAGTGATTGACAAAGTAACTCCAAAGCAGTAAGGAGTAGTTAGTGCTGAGTGCTGAGTGCTGAGTGCTGAGTGCTGAGTGCTGAGTGCTGTTAGTGGTAGCGGGGCGTTTAGCCAGTGCTGAGTGTTTTTTAGTTTACTCAGCACTCAATAGTGAGTCAGGTAAAAGAAGAGTGCTGAGTAAGATACTCATTACTCATTACTCATTACTCAGCACTTATTACTCAGCACTAAATTCACTTAGAAGCCAGAGAAATTGTAGCCAACACCTACTAACAAGCCGATATCTGTTTCATCAAAGAATCCGGCATTGACAGCAGCTGTGGCGGTGAATTGAGCATTGAGGGGTACATCAACACCACCAGATACCAGAACGGCAGTTTGGGAGTTATCACCGGTTTTAATAGCTGCACCGACTCCTATATAAGGAGCGATCGCTAGAGCTTCACCAAATGGATCTGCTTCTTGAAAAGTAAAATCGTAGGTGACAGGAATTAGAATTGTGGTGTTATCCCCAAATATGGCTGAGGGTCTGACGGAGATGGCATTGGTTAGTCCAATCTTGCTGATAGCCGCAAAATTGCCATCACCCAAAGATGAGTCACCACCACTGATACCAATGTTGCCGGCAACCCCGATATAGCTGCTACCGCCACGGGTACGTCTACCGACATTAATATCGGATTGTGCCACAGTGTTTGTAGCTGGTTGGGCAGTCGGTTGTGTCGATTCTGGGGAAACTAGAGTAGCTGATGTGGTTGCTACTGTTCCTGGGATGGGTGTAATTATATGATCTTCGGTGGTAGTGCTGGAAAACTGTTGTAATGTAGTTGCATCATCAGAGGTGGAACTAAGGATTGTTGCACTGGAGAAAGAGAAGTTTTGCTGTTCTGTTTCTAGTTCAGCACTCGATTGTGTGGAAGACATGGCATCGGTAGCAGCTTCAACAGGAGATACTGTTTGAGCGTTAACAGATACACTAGTACCTACAACAGCTACAGCAGCTAAACTAGACAAGCAATAAAAACCTTTACGCACAAAAATAGTATTCACATTCACTCCTAACAAAATGTTGCCACAACAGATAAATCATTACTGTGGGAATTATTCCCCAAAATTTTTTATTTTAGGGCAATATCCAAACTTTAGCACCAGAAAATGGGTTACTACATCCTGACTTGGACGTAAATACTTGACCTAAGATATTACATTAATAAACCACAGAGACACAGAGATTGAAAATCCTTAAAGGAGAAGCGATAGGCTACGCCTCTCCTTTGGCGATGGCGTTCTGCCCACTTTTGGCGATCGCTTCTCCTACCAAACGGGATATAAAAGGTAAGATCTGCCGATTTTGGGCGTGGTCTTTGCCTTCGGTGAATACTACCAATAAGTAGGGACGTTGATCTGGTAACTCGATATAGGCTGCATCATGACGTACTTGACTTGTCCAGCCAGCTTTTGACCAGATTTGAGCAGCTTGGGGTAGTCCACCACCCAAAAAACCTGTTACTTGGTCTTCTTCCACATTTTTGGGTAAATCATCACTGTTGAGACTACGTTTGAGCAAAGCCATCATATTTTGCGATCGCTCACTGGAAACTGCCACGCCTCCGACGATACTATGTAACAAACGCGCGATTGCATTTGTCGTCAACATATTGCGATTCTCAAACATCTCCCCATAAAATGCCCTATCCCTTCCATAAGGGCCATCACCCCAAGTTTTTTGACAGACGTTAATTGTTTCCATATCCTCCCAGCCTAAAGACTGGAAGTAGCGGTTAATCATATAGCGTTGCTGTTTCCAAGTTTCAAAGGGGCCTGGTGGTAACTCCGGGCCTGATGTAGTCCCAGTCAAAATATCGACAACTAAACTGGTAGCATCATTGCTAGAATCAACAATCATATCCCGCAAAGCCCGCTCCAATTCCTTGGAGGTTTGGATCATGCCCTTTTCTATCCATTCATTGGCTGCTACTAAGTAAAACAGCTTAACTATACTCGCCGGATAAATACATTCCACACCACGATAATTAAAACCGCGTACAGGATGATGCCAAAAAGCATCGGGAGTTAAAGCCCCACCAGTATTAACTGAGACTGGCGGATCATAAACAATCCAAGTCAACGCTATCTGATTACGGGCTAAGGTCGGAAATGCTGACCAAGTAGCCTCTAAAATGCCATTACCCAGATTTTCTAGTTGTTCGTCTTTGCTAAAAAAAACCATTGCAGAATGCTCTCTAATTCAGAATCTCAAATCCTCAACTTGACCTCAAATGAGTACCAGTGTCTAGCTGATTTGAACTTATATGATTCTCCTGAATGCACCCGCCTAGCAACTCAGGCCGCAACTGGGCGACATTTGCAGGTAACATCAAATCAGCAAGGTACAGCAGTTGAGGTGTATTTATGTGAGGATAACTATCCAGGGTGGGTATCTTTTAGTGATGTTGGTTTATTACAACCTGCTACTGTACTTTATCAGGCTCAGTCACTTTCCGAAGCTGAAATTCAAAAACGGCTACCAGAGGTGATTGCTTTTACTCAACAAGCCATGCAGCAGTCCAATTATTACCTCTGGGGTGGCACAGTGGGGCCAAATTATGATTGTTCCGGGTTAATGCAGGCGGCTTTTGTTTCCGTCGGGGTTTGGTTGCCCAGAGATGCCTATCAACAAGAAGCTTTTACTCAATCTGTTACTATCGCTGAACTAGCACCAGGGGATTTAATATTTTTTGGCACTCCCATAAAAACCACTCATGTGGGTTTGTACTTGGGAGATGGTCATTACATCCATAGTTCTGGCAAAGAACAAGGGCGCAATGGTATTGGGATTGACATCCTCTCGGAACAGGGAGATGTAGTTAGTCGGTCATACTATCAGCAGTTGCGAGGGGCTGGGCGTGTTGTCCGAAGTTATGAAGGTAGGGGATAGGTGACAGGTGACAGGTGACAGGTGACAAGGGAGAACTATCTAACCAATCCCTAGTCTCCAATCCCTAATTTTTAATTTTTAATTTTTAATTTTTAATTGCTTATGAGGAGTGGGTTGATTCCAGAAAGGGTGAATGAGGAGCATGGTTTGATTTCCGCCATTGTTCCCGATGTATCGGTGGTTGTGCCTGTGCGGGATGAGGTGGAGAGTTTGCCTTTGTTATTGGAGGCGATCGCTTCTTCTCTCTGTGCTAGTCAGTTAAGCTATGAAATCATCTGCGTAGATGATGGTTCTAGTGATGGTTCGGCTGAGTTTCTCAAAGAACAAGCGCAAATCCGCCCTGATTTAAAGGCGGTGATTCTGCGACGGAATTATGGACAAACTGCGGCGATGGCGGCTGGTTTTAAATATGCACTAGGGAATGCGATCGTCACTTTAGATGCTGATTTGCAAAATGACCCAGCTGATATCCCCATCTTATTAGCCAAGCTAGAGGAAGGTTACGATTTAGTAAGCGGTTGGCGGCAAAATCGCCAAGATGGGGCATTAAATCGGTTATTGCCTTCTAAAATTGCTAACTGGCTAATTCGTCGGACTACTAGCGTCTATATTCATGATTACGGCTGTTCACTCAAAGCCTATCGTGCGGAATTAGTAGCAGATATGAATCTCTACGGCGAACTACACCGCTTTTTACCAGCATTGGCCTACATCGAAGGGGCAAGAATTACGGAAATGCCTGTGCGTCATCACGCCCGGCGTTTTGGACAGAGCAAGTATGGCTTATCGCGGACTTTCCGCGTATTGATGGATTTGCTCACAATTCTATTTATGAAAAAGTTCCTTACCCGTCCCATGCACGTCTTTGGCTTATTGGGGCTAATTTCGATGATTTTGGGGACAGGTATAGGTATTTACTTGACTTTTATCAAATTAGCGATGGGTGAAACCATTGGCAATCGTCCTTTGCTCATTTTGGCGGTACTGCTTTTAGTTACGGGAGTACAACTATTTAGCTTTGGTCTGTTGGCAGAGTTATTGATGCGTACCTACCACGAATCCCAAGGAAGACCTATTTATCGCGTCCGGGAAGTTGTGGCAAAAAAAGATAAAATAACGTAACAATCTTATGAAGAATCTAGTATTAATGCCTATACATTAGCCTGTGGGAATTTTAGATTTTGGATGGAAAGGCGATGGCGTACCCGCCCACCGGAGGTGATCGCAAATACTCTCTGCGTTTCCTTCTCTTTAGAGACGCTAACGCGAACGGAACGCTCCGCGAATGCTGCGCTAACGTAAATCCAAAATCCAAACAAACTTAAATTACCCAATACCCCATAAACTAAAAAGGCAAAAGTAAGTTGTTAATTTCTTACCCTTGCCTTTTTCTTTTTGCCGTATCAAACGGGCGAGGAGGGATTCGAACCCCCGACACCGTGGTCCGTAGCCACGTGCTCTAGTCCACTGAGCTACACGCCCCTACAAGAAATATATAGTAACACTCTCTTTGGGAATAATGCAAGACAATTTTCTAAAAAATTCTACCAACCTGACTCACCTTGATAACCAGGGACAAGCACAGATGGTAGATGTCTCCGCGAAAGCCTCCACCATCAGGCAAGCTGTCGCGGCTGGACAGGTGCGGATGCTACCAGAAACCTTAGCGGCTATTCAAGCCGGCAACACTCCTAAAGGGGATGTTTTAGCGACTGCGCGGATAGCTGGCATTATGGCAGCTAAACAGACTGCTAATCTAATTCCTCTGTGTCACCCCCTACCACTGCAAAAAGTCACCGTCGAAATTACACCCGATCCTCAACTTCCTGGTTATCAAATTCAGGCTACAGTCAAAACTAAAGCTGAAACAGGCGTAGAAATGGAAGCTTTAACTGCCGTTTCTATTGCAGCGTTGACTCTGTACGATATGGCCAAAGCCTTAGAAAAATCGATACAAATTGAATCGATTCGATTGATTAGTAAAATCGGCGGAAAATCAGGAGAGTATCTCAACCTCCATTAAAAAAATCAAACCATGTTAAGTAATGTAAAAAACTAGGATTGAGTTCGTAGTATTCGCGTAGCGTCTCGTAGAGAGGACTTTAGTCCTTTTTTGTTCGCGGAGCGTCTGTCTACGACACGCTCCGCGTTTGCGCAGCGTCCCCGCAGGGAACGGAGAGAACGCAGAGAGAACTAAAGTTCTTACTACAAACCTTTAATTATTTACCCTGTTCTACTTAATTATGTTCACCCTACTCTATATCACCTATAGCTTTGTTCAGGTCTGTGGGAGTGTCGTACTCTTCATCTTCTGGTAATTGCTCCAAAAGTGAAATTATATTGCGATCAGCACCTTGCTTTTGCGCGTGTTGAATTAATACTTCCTTATTTGCTGGATAGTCAACACCTTTTAGGTGTTTCTGAATTTGCACTGGGTTTGCTTTAGCCATTTTTACCACCACTAGAGATTGTTAACATCTTCACTGAGGAATTTGTTAGCTCCCTCTATCAACAAGAAGAACCATTTTTGATTTCTAACAATTCTCAAATCACCCAATTGGTTGATGTAATAATTTTTCCCAGGTCAAAAGAAATAATGCTTATTTTGTAAGCTTTTTACCTATTTCAGATCGTGGCTGTATTTATCTCATGGTATACTAGTATTTATACTCAAAAGTCAGTATAGGCTAAACTACCCTAAACCGATCTAATATCAAGTGGCGTAACATTCACACTTAAAATAGCAACTACATCCCTAAAAACTTTAAAATAGTCAGGTGTATTAAAAATCGTAATAAATATTTATGCCTCCTCGTTGGCCTCGCAAACCCGATCGCAATGACCCTGAATTCCGCAAGTTAGACGATCGCATGAATTTCGCGGTTCATGTAGCCGTTACTGCTACGATTAATTCTGGCTTATGGTTCTTCCATATCTTGAAAACAACTACTTGGGAGTGGTTGCCGTTGTTCACGGCTAGTTGGGTTTTAGTATTGTTGGTGCATCTAATTTACATTGTGGCGATCGCCAATTATTCGCCCACACCCCCCAAATCCACCTAAAGAGGTAATACTCAAGCTGGGGCAATTGTAACCTGTGGTTGTATGCTTGCCTGATGAATTGCGCGATAATGTTAATTATTCATGAAACTCCGCGCTCTTTCTTGATATAAGGTATTTTTATGGCTAAGACTAACACCACAGAATTACTAGAAGCCCTAGCAGCCGAAATTGGCGAAAATGTTTATCTAGATATTGCCAAATGGCATCTCTACTTATCTAATGCCAAGCTGCATACCACTGTTGCCGAACAGTTATATCCTCTAATTACTTCCAAGGCTGTCACTGAAGATCGAGTAATACAAGTGTTGGAATCTATCCCGGTGAAAATTGGCGGTGGTAGAAGAGAACTACCTTTGCTCGATTTATTACCACTACAATGTCAAGTTAACTTGGTGGATATTTTAGAGAGATATCAACGCGAGATATAATTATAGGTGCAGGCAAGAAATTATTACACAGTTTGATAGGCAAGGATTTCCATAAAAGTTTTATTTGTTGAGAGTGATTTCCTGGCTTCAGATATTTGTGTTTGCTTGAGAAAGTTTCAGCAAAATTAATCGCAGATCAACGCAGATAAAGCACATTTACTTTTGTGTTATATTGCTGTGGAAATTTTAGCGACCGCTACAAATATAGTTCCCTAGATACTTTTTAATCGGAGGTAGTAATATGTTTTTACAAATCAAGAATAGTCAAGATTTAGTCAAAATTCTTGATCTTCAAGAATTAATCGATCCAAATTTAGACATAGTTCATGCCCAAGACCAAGAAGGTCAAGAAGAACAAGAACCTGATACTTTTAAAAAAGAAAATCTTGTCTTCCCTTCAGGCGAAGGTCTACCACGCTGTTGGTTAGATGCAAATTATAGGATGGCTAAGGCTTCTTAAATTTGATAATTAATATCTAATAAAAACCCCGGCTTCTTTAAGAAGCCGGGGTTTTGAGTTTGTATTTATCTATTGATTGATTGATAAATTCTTAACACTCACTATTCCCCACTCAGGACTCAACACTTAATTTAGTTTCAGATTGGGGAAAGATAGCTTTAGTAATCCAGACTGTGAAAATGTGAGATAGCACTCCCAAAGGGCCAGCAAATAAACATAGTGTTAGAGAGTGAATTGTCCAAATACCAGTTTTCTGTCCTTCCAAATATATAAACCTGCCGACAAATAAATCCATCACTAAAAAATGAATCCAACCTGTCGCCGCATCTGTTTCATCAGCAAAGAATCGCGCAATATCGGCTAGTTGTGGATTAGACAAAGCTTGAGCATTTTCTGGGGTAATACTAGTAATAAATAGATATAAATATGCCCCAGCTAAAGGTACAAATGGAATGTATGATTCCATGACTCGCCGTGTTACTTTCCAGTTGGGGAGAAGAATCATTAACGCCCAAAAAGGCAACACAAAAAGATTGGCAACGTTGAATAATTGCGTGATATTCATAAATAAAATAGAGGCTAAAGAAGAGAGAACCCATACAATACGGTTCGGATAAGATAATTTGCCAAAATAATAACGCCTGTAGAGACGTTGCACTGCAACGTCTCTACCAATCCATAACGTTAACCGAACCGTATTGAGAACCTATGTAGAAACATAGCCATGCTACGTCTCTACTTTTTAAAAGATATCTATTAAGTTAACAGATGTGATTCTATCTCTGTTGAGTTTAAATTACGACCAATAAATACTAAACGCGTTTGCCGTGCTTCTGTTAGTTGCCAAGGACGATCATAAAACTTTTCAAAGCGGTTTCCTACACCTTGCATTACTAGGCGCATGGGTTTATTCTCCACGGCTACAAAGCCTTTAATCCGGTAAATTTCTTGTTGGTGTACTAGTGCTTCTAACTGTTTTTGCAGTTTTTCTGGGTCAAAAGCACGGTCTAAAACTACGTGTGTGGAGTTGATTTCGTCGTCATGGTCGTGGTCTTCTTCAGTGTCGTGATGACTAGGACGACTATCTAAGTTATCTTCAACAGCAGATTGCCATCCTAATAGTATAGATGGGTCGAGTTGACCGCGATCGCTCTCTACCATTTTCACAACTCGCGGTAATTCTTGCTTGACTAATTGCTCAACTTGTGATTTTGTGGCGGCATCGATTAAATCAGTTTTGGTTAAGACTACCAAATCTGCACAAGCTAATTGGTCTTCAAACAATTCTTGCAAAGGTGTTTCATGTTCTAGACTATCATCGGCTTGACGTTGAAGTGCGATCGCATCCAAATCACTAGCAAACGTCCCAGCAGCGACGGCTGCACAATCTACCACTGTTATCACTGCGTCAACTGTAGCGGCGTTGCGAATTTCTTGCCAGCGAAAGGCTTTGACGAGGGGTTTGGGTAAAGCTAAACCAGAAGTTTCAATTACAATACAGTCGATGCGATCGCGCCGTTTGATTAACTCCTGCATTGTGGGGTAGAACTCTTCTTGGACTGTGCAGCAGAGACAGCCATTGGTTAATTCAAAAATATTATTCCCGTTTTCCTCATCTTCTGGGCAAACTTGACAGGATTTCAACAACTCGCCATCAATACCGAGTTCGCCAAATTCATTGACTAAAACTGCAATGCGGCGGCCTTGGTTGTTTTGGAGGAGGTGGCGAATTAGGCTGGTTTTACCACTACCTAAAAAGCCTGTAATCACAGTGACGGGAATTTTTGTAGCCATTCTAATCAATTCAAAATTCAAAATTTAAGAACGACGACTTTTAACCCGCCTAGGTGGGTTTTGCTGGTGTGGTTCTTTCTTAATATATAGCAATCCTAAATCATAGAGACAAGATCCCCGATTTCTTTGAGAAGTCGGGGATCTGAACCGCGCAAATTCTCAATAAATAGAAATGAAGCCCTAAAAAATAAATTTCTGACTTGTAAATCAAATTTCTGACTTGTAAGTCAAGTTCCTGACTTGTAAGTCAAGTTCCTGACTCGTAAATTTGAAAAAAATCGGTATAAATTTATATTCTAAGTTGTTAATTTCTTTTTTTCTGTCGAGAATGAAGAGTGTTTAGACTTAGCCTAAATCTAAATGAGTGACAGTACATGGTCAAAATACTAAAAAAACTGCGTCATTTTCCCAAAGTGTCAACTAAATCTCATCGAGATGAATTTTATCACTACCCAGGAACTGTACCAGGAACGATCATCATTGATGCAGACGCGCCACCGCCGACGATTTTATTGATTGACTATAACCAAACTGATTTTATTCGCCGACAGGTAGCCACCCCAGAAGAATGTATCCCCTATCTAGATCAAGAATCCGTGTCTTGGGTAGATGTCCAGGGTTTAGGTAATCAGGACATTTTAGAGCGAATGGGGCGAGTGTTTGAATTATCGCCTTTAGTTTTAGAGGATGTAGTTAACGTCTCTGAGCGTCCTAAAGTGGAGGATTACGAAGACCGATTACTATTTATTGCACGAATGGTAGTGCCTAAAGAAAGAACTTATGGTTTTTATAGTGAACAAGTAAGTTTAATTTTAGGGAAACAGTATTTGCTGACAGTCCAAGAAGAACCAGAACATGATTGCTTTGAAGGGGTGAGGCTAAGAATTGAAAAAGGGAAGGGGATAATTCGTCGGCAGGGGACTGATTACTTAGCTTATGCTGTATTAGATGCAATTATTGACGGTTTTTTTCCAGTTTTAGAACGTTATGGGGAACAACTAGAAGACTTAGAGGAAGAAGTCATAGCCAAACCTACCCGCAAAACTCTACAAAAAATTTATCAACTGCGGCGAGAATTACTGCAACTGCGTCGTGCTATCTGGCCGCAACGGGATGCGATTAATGCTTTAATCCGCGATCGCAGTGAGTTAATTAGTGAAGATGTACAAATTTATTTAAGAGATTGCTACGACCATGCAGTGCAGGTCATGGATATGGTAGAAACTTACCGAGAGCTAGCATCTGGGTTGATGGATGTGTACCTCTCCGCCGTCGGTAACAAGATGAATGAAGTTATGAAGCTACTCACGGTAGTTTCGTCTATCTTTATTCCCCTAACTTTTATTGCGGGTATCTATGGCATGAATTTCAATACTGAAAAATCACCATATAATATGCCGGAACTGAATTGGTATTGGGGTTATCCACTTTGTCTAGCAGTTATGGGATTTATCGGGTTGGGATTACTATTTTTATTTTGGCGACGGGGTTGGCTAGAAAACTCTACAGCCATTAAGCGTGATTAAATATTGGCAGTTGGCACTAGCCACACAGAAAAAAATTTTATATAGGGAGTCTGGACGCTGAATTATGGCTACAAGTAGCGACCAAAATTTAGTGGTATTGACTATTTACATTATCGGCGTTGCTTACGTCTTTAATATGATGGTTGAATCCATCGATGATCGCATTAAATACGACTTTAAAAAAGGAGTTGTGGACGACCAACTCAAAGAGCAAGGTCTGGATGACAAGATAGGCATTTCCTTTAAATTCAAATCCTCAGATCCCATAGACGAACTCAAGGAACTATCAATGAGTATCGACAATAAGTCTGAGAGTCTAGCCATATATGTAGACTGGGACAATAGTGCTTTAATCCTCAACAACAAATCATGCCGAGTCATTAGAAAATCACCAGATTTAACCCGTGACTTAGCCTTACCCCAAAGTCCCAGCTTAATTGTTCCTAAAAAGTCACTATCAGAGGCAATTACCGCCGAAGATTTATTTGGACGAGATAAAGACACTGGTATTTATGCAGTGAAAAAACCGCTAGTTAATATCGGGGGGTTAAAAAATGGGGGGCCACCACAGAAAAAGTTGTATGGCGACTTTATGAATAGAGGCAAAGAGTTAGAATTTTCCCTACAACTGGTACTACGCCTATCGGAATTACGAGCAGGTATAGCTCTCGGCTCAGAATATCCCCCCATCTGTATCATTGATTGTCCCTTTACCGTCAAAAAACTACCGTGGACTTACGCCCTCCCCTGGAATAAAAAGAAATAACCAAACCGCACAGATGATATCATCCAGGACTACACTTGAAAGAGGGAGAGAGTAGGCGTAGGTGGTTGCAGATCAGTTAACCCTGGTTTGAGGAAAGTCCGGACTCCCGAAAGACCAGACTTGCTGGATAACGTCCAGTGCGAGCGATCGTGAGGATAGTGCCACAGAAAGATACCGCCAAAATCAGTCCTGAGCAATGAGTGCTGAGTGCTGAGTTTTTTTCTCAGCACTCGGTACTCAGCACTCAAAACTGTCTTGGTAAGGGTGCAAAGGTGCGGTAAGAGCGCACCAGCAACGTCGAGAGGCGTTGGCTCGGTAAACCCCGGTTGGGAGCAAGGCCGTAGGGACTATGGTTGGTCTTTTACCAGTTCCGCCTGAAAAGAGCCGCTAGAGGCGTTTGGTAACAAACGTCCCAGATAGATAACCGCCATCATGTAGAGTAATCTACATAGAGAACAGAACCCGGCTTACTACCAACTCTCTCCTCTTTTAGTCAATAGTCCATAGTCAAAAGTAACGACTATCAACTGTTGACTAATGATTGATACCTGTCAACTATCAACTGTCAACTATCAACTGTTGACTAATGACTAATAACTAATGAGCCTTGTTTATCCACGTCGTCAGCGACAGCTTGAAAGTTTAGTAAGAAAATTAGGTCTGCCAACCACTGCACCGATTAAGTGGGAATTACTAGACTTAGCTTTGACTCATCCTACTGTTTCCGATTCAGCTAATTATGAACAACTGGAGTTTGTCGGTGATGCCGTAGTGCGATTAGCGGCGGCTGTGGTTTTATGGGAAACGTATCCAGATTGCCCTGTGGGAGATTTTGCCGCCATTCGTTCAGTTTTGGTGAGCGATCGCATCCTGGCACAATTAGCTAGAGAATATGGTTTAGAGTTACATTTATTAGTCGCCGGTAGTGCCACCAGCGATAAAATTGGTCAAGAATCACGACTTGCAGATGCTTTTGAGGCTGTTTTAGGTGCGTTTTACCTCAGCACCAATAATTTAGAATTGATTCACTGTTGGTTAGACCCTCACTTTCGCCAACTGGCGGCAGAAATTCGCCTTGATCCTGCCAGGCTCAATTACAAAGCAGCCCTCCAAGAATGGACGCAAGCCCAATACAAAGTTTTACCAGAATATCGAGTGGTGGAAGTCAATCAAGCCAACCGCACTCAAGAGCGTTTCATGGCTGAAGTCTGGCTGTATGATAAAAAACTAGGTGAAGGTAAAGGACGCTCGATCAAAGCCGCCGAACAAGCCGCCGCCAAAATAGCATTTTTAGCAGTCATTCCCAAGGAAGATCCTGTTTGACACTCCCCAGCCTAAAGGCGTGGGAATTCTACATTCACAGACTCGCCGTTAGACGACAGGCCCCGGCCAATCGCCCAAGAGGGCAAATCTCCTGTAGCGTAAGTTCCGGTATGCCCTACCGTACTGAGTCCTAGTCTCAAAATGTTGATTGCTGCGTTGATATCTCTGTCTTCCACATATCCGCAATGTGGACAAACATGAGTCCTGGTAGACAGAGATTTCTGCACTTTCTCACCACAGTTAGAACAATTTTGACTCGTGTTATGGGGAGGAACAGCAACTGTTACTTTCCCATATTTCTGACCAAAATATTCTAACCACAGGCGGAAAGTTGACCAACCAGCATCACTAATTGATTTAGCTAGATGTCGATTACGTACCAACCCTTTGACATTCAAGTCTTCATAAGCTACCAAATCATTAGATTGGATAACGGAGTATGCCAATCTCTTGCAATACTCTTTTCGTTGCCTACTTACTCTTAAATGCTTACGAGCATATCTATTTCTAGCTTTGTGGTAATTGTTAGATTGCCTTGCGCGAGCTTTCTTCTTTTCTCTGCTGAACTTTTTAGACTTCCGGCGATTTGCACGGTTTAACTGTTTTTCTGATTTGCGGTAGAACTGGGGGGATGGTTCTACATTGCCTTTATTGTCAGCAATGAAATACTTCAATCCCAAGTCAATACCCACTAATTGATGTGAGGGTTGAGTTTCTATCCTTGCATCAGTATCAATTGCAAATTGGGCGTAATAGCCATCAGCACGACGTACCAAACGGACACGCTTAATCTGCTTGATGTCGTAGTAATTAAGGTCGTAAGTTCCCTTTAATTTCAGAGTTCCAATACCTTTCTTATCTGAGAAAGTTATCGACTTACGAGTAAGAGTTAGCTTCCATCCCGTTGATTTATATTCAACTGAACGGCAGTTTCTCTTAAATTTAGGAAACCCCTTTTTACCTTTGACCTTCTTTTTACAGTTGTCGTAAAACCGAGAAATTGCACTCCAAGAACGTTCAGCAGCAGATTGTCTAGCCATTGAGTTAAGTTCCGAGGCGAAGGGAAATTCCGCAGCTAACACAGCACAATACTTATTCAAAGCATACTTATCTACCTTTGAATCCTTGTTATCCATCCAGTAGCGTAAGCACTTATTTTGAATGAATTGGCTGGTACGAATTGCTTCGTTTATTGCCTGATACTGCTTTTCTTTACCCTTAACCTTAAACTCGTAAACAATCATGGCTTTTCCCTGGCAAAAATGCTACGCAAAGCTACTACGTACCACTTTGTGGTATGACCAATTAACCACATTCTTATGCTACCACAAAAGCATAAAGCCGTCCTATAAGGACGGGGTTTTCAACCCAAATTTTCGATAAATTTTGGATTGCCTCTAGTAGTCTATCAAGTTAGTTTTGAGGGTTCGTAGTAAGGACTTTAGTCCTGATTTTTCTAAGGACTAAAGTCCTTACTACGAACTTGCTTATGCCTCAATTCACATTTGATGACCTACTAGGGGTTGACGCTTGATAATTTACCAATGACTATTGACTAGTGACTATTGACTAATAACTCATGATTAACATTGCTGTTATTGGGGTTGGGCGTTGGGGAGTGCATTTACTGCGGAATTTTTTAGCACTACCTCAAGTTAATGTAGTGGCGGTAGTAGATCCGCACTCAGAAAGATTGGCGGTAATCAAACAGCAATTTAACTTAGATGAAAGTGTTGTATTAACGACCCAGTGGCAAGATTTACAGCAATTGTCAGGGTTAACAGCAGTTGCGATCGCCACTCCTGCTACTACCCATTATGCTTTAGTTAAAGATGCTCTCAACTGGGGTTATCACGTTTTAGCCGAAAAACCTTTAACTCTAGACCCAGTAGAATGCCAGGAACTTTGCCAACTGGCAGAGCAGAAGCAATTGATACTGATGGTTGACCACACTTATTTATTCCACCCAGCCGTTGAGGGCGGAAAAGCTGTAGTCCAAGCAGGTAAATTAGGTGATTTGCGTTACGGCTATGCAGCACGTACCCATTTAGGCCCTGTCCGCCAAGATGTCGATGCACTCTGGGATTTAGCCATTCATGATATTGCCATCTTCAACAACTGGTTAGGTCAACTACCCATCAGCGTACAGGCAACAGGTAAGGTATGGCTACAAGCTGAAGAAAGTAAGCAAACTAACACCTCACCATCAGGTTTAGCAGATTTAGTCTGGGTAACACTCTCCTACCCGAATGGTTTTCAAGCTTTTATTCATCTGTGCTGGTTAAATCCTGATAAACAGCGTCGGTTAGCCGTAGTAGGTAGCCTTGGTACTTTGGTCTTTGATGAAATGTCACCATCATCACCCTTAACTCTGTTACATGGTGAATTTGAACACCAGGGAAATCTCTTTTTACCAGTGAATCAAAATCAAGAAGTGCTGGAATTACAAAAAGGAGAACCCTTACAAAGAGTTTGCACTACATTTGTAACCAGTATCCTTCATAACGCCCCCCCAAAAGTGTCATCAGGTTGGGTAGGTACAGAGTTAGTCAAAATCCTCTCTGCACTCACAGAGTCTTTGCGTCAGAATGGTCAATCAATTGTCCTCAAAAATTTCTAACAAACTCCCCGCGCCCCTCTGCGTTTAATTTTATTTCTGGACTGGTTGGGGAGCTAATTGAGATTGATTAGACTTATAGATTCCATTACCGTTGAGAGGAGTCTGTTCTGGCTGCGTAACAGCAGAATTGTCAGAATTAACTGCCAAATTTTCTGAACTTTCTGGTGCTGGGGTAAGCTTTGATATCTCAATTAGAGGTAAAGTAATTTTCACCGACGTTCCCTTGTTTAGACCAGCACTTTCTAGGGTGATCGTACCGCCCATAAGTTCAATTAAGTTACGGGAAATTGCCAGACCCAAGCCTGTACCTTCATGTTTACGTGTGTTGTTTCCATCTACCATCACAAAGGGACGGAATAGCTTTTGTTGTTGCGCGGGTTCAATTCCTAAACCTGTATCTGTGATAGTGACGGTGACTTGAGATTTGCCACCAGTATTATGCAAAGATGTGGAAATTGTAATACCACCTTCATCGGTGAATTTAGTAGCGTTACCAATAATATTGATTAATACTTGTTTAAGTTTGGCTGCATCTGCCTTGACAGGAATTATTTCCGTACCTAAATTAGTTTTTAGCTGCAAACCTTTGTGTTGAACATTCACTGACTGCAAATTGATCACTTCCAGTAAGATTTGTCTAAAATCAAGCGGTTCTGTGACTACAGAGAGTTTACCTGCTTCAATTTTGGAAATATCTAGTAAATCATTAATAATTCCTAGCAAGTGGATAGCTGTCTCATCAGCACGTTCTAGAAATTCGAGTTCTTCTTCCCGACTATCACACATATCATCTTTAACAAAGCGGATAGAGTTGATAATAATGTTAAGTGGATTGCGTAATTCGTGGGAAGTTGTTGCTAAAAATTGACTTTTAATTTGGTTGGCGGTTTTTGCTTCTTTCCAAGCAGTTTCTATTTCTTCTGACCAAGCTTTTAGCCTATCAACCATTTGGTCTAGTGCTTGTGCTAGCTGATTAAATTCCCGGATTTTGAAGTTGTGGGGTATGGGGTTAGCGACGTGGTGGCTATGAATATTTAAGGCGTAGTCTCGTAATGTTTCTACAGGATTGGCTAGGTAAGGAGCTAAATATAAAGATGCCAGTAAGCTAGCACCAATTAAACCCACTGTTAACACAATCAAAATGAGTTTGATTTCTTCTAAACCTAATAGGGCATTATCTACGCTTGTGACAGCCAGCACTACCCATTTTTGTTGTTTCTGGATGGTGATGGGATCATTAATGGCTGTATAACCGACAACTAATTCTCTACCATCTCGAAAATACAAATTGATCGACTCTCTTTTACCTGCGATCGCATTTTTGAGAATACTTTTGAGTTGAGCTGCATCTCGGTGTTCTCTAATATTACTCCCCACCAAGTCCACTAATGGGTGTGCTAATATCGTCCCATCTTCAGCAATGACCAGGGTTGAACCAGTTAGCGACCCAGGTTTATTTTTAGTTTGTTGGTATAAAGCTGATTGTAAACTCAAAGCATACCGCAATTGCCCAGAGCCATTGTAAACAGGTGCTAAAAGAACTAATCCTAGTTGTTGGGTTTTTCTTTGACCAGTAGTTCCTGACTTTGGTGGAGGGATGGTTCTGATATCTACCCCGTTACTGGGGAAAGAGAGATTAATTGGCGTAATAGCTTGATTACCGCAGCTACTGGCAACGATGTTATCACTTTGTAAGTTAGTTAATTGTAAACACTCAACGTAGTTGGGTAATTCTTGTGTTAGCTGGGTGAGGAATTCTTGAATTTCCGTTGCTGACCCCGACTGGACAACCGTCGTGCGACTGGCAAGTGATAAATTAATTTTGAGATTAGCGATCGCATTTAAAATTTTCTCTCCTTTGATCACAGCACTGTCCGTCAGATTTTGACGAGCTGTGTTCAATAAGCTAGAACGTGCCTTATTCAAAGCCGCTATTTGGCCAATCAATAACACAGGCACAAACAGCAACAAAATTCTCGTTACTAAAATACGTCTAAAGGATGATTGACGGGGATTAGCCATCGAGCGCGTCTCACTTCACAACTGAAAAACCACAACAGTCTAGATATGCAACTAAACCAGCTAAAGGAGACATTTTATAAATTTACCCATATTTTATAATTAGCCCCCAAAGGTATCAAAGATTTAATCCACAAAAAGCAATGTGCTATACCAAAAATTGTAGTGGGTAGATGTGAGATGGACTTGTGCTGCATATTGATCAACTATCGCGGGGAAGAATTTAAAATGAAAAATTTTCAACAGCCATCTTGATGGCAGGCAGAATGTTTATGAGTTTTTAAATGTTTTTGTAACTGAGAACAAAACTATGCAAAAAATCTGAAATACGATATGATCCTATTCCTTAACTGCCTCCTGTCTTCAATAACACAATCAGACTAGCAACCCAACCTAATGGTGCAAAATCGTCCATATACGACAGTAATTTTAGCCATGAGTGCAGATGGCAAAATAGCAGATTTTAAGCGATCGCCTGCTCGATTTGGCTCAGATGTAGATAAAGCGCACCTAGAACAACAAATTGCTGCTGCTGATGCTGTGTTATTAGGTGCAGGCACTCTGTGCGCCTATGGTACAACACTGACAATATCACAACCGATACTTTTACAGCATCGACAACAAGAAGGTAAAACTAACCAGCCGATTCATATAGTCACTACACAGTCTGGCAACCTCAATCCGGAAATTAAATTTTTTCAGCAAGGAATTACACGCTGGTTGCTGACAACTACGGTAGGCGCACAATCTTGGCAAGGACGATCAGAATTTGACCAGATTTTAGTTTTTGAAACACCAACGGGAAAAATTGATCCTATTGCTGCCTTAAAATATTTAGCCTCTCTAGGTATAGCACGCTTGGCTGTTTTAGGTGGAGGAGCATTGGTAGCTTCTCTGCTGGAGTCAGATTTAATAGATGAATTATGGCTGACTGTTTGCCCTTTAATCTTAGGTGGTGTAAATGCACCGACACCAGTAGACGGTCAAGGGTTTATGTCACAGTTAGCTCCTCGGTTGGAACTTTTAGAAGTTAAAACAATAAACCAAGAAGTTTTTCTCCATTATCGTCTGCAACAACCAATAGATTAGATTACGCTATTCATTGGGTATCAGGGAAAAGGCGAAAGGGTAAGGATTATGCTTTCCCCAATTCCCAGCCTTATCAATTTTGGATTTGCAATGAGTGGATTTTAGATTATTCAATCCAAAATCCGTCTTGAAAAGTTGAGCCACTGCGTTGGACGGGTTTCCCGGCTTGTAGCAAGTGGCGTTCCTAGGTTGGGAAACCCGCCTACAGAACTTTCCGCAAAATCTAAAATTCCCAGTCCCCAGTCCCCAATCCCCAATACTTAATCCCCTAACAATGGTAGAACAACTCAAGCCGCGTTATTCTAGCGTTTGGATCAACAAAGTGGCTGAAGTACCCCAAGATGCCTGGGATGCTTTAGCTTTACCCCTCAAAACTCCTTTTTTAGAGTGGGATTGGTTGCATAATCTGGAAAATTCCCAGAGTGCTACAGCTAAAACTGGCTGGCTACCAAATCACTTGACTTTATGGCGAGACAAAACGCTGATTGCTGTTGCTGTGTTATATCTCAAAGGTCATAGTTATGGCGAATTTATCTTTGATCAGCAGTGGGCAGAGTTAGCGGAACGCATCGGGGTGCAATATTACCCGAAACTTTTGGGGATGACTCCATTTACTCCAGCTGAAGGTTATCGGTTTTTAATTGCACCTGGGGAAGATGAGCAGGAAATTACAGCGATGATGGTACATGAAATTGATGATTTTTGTCTCAAAAATCATATTTCAGGCTGTCATTTTCTCTATGTTGACCCCGATTGGCAACCGATTTTGGCACAAACAGGTTTTACCCCTTGGTTACACCATAGTTATATTTGGGAAAATTTAGGATTTCAGAGTTTTGATGATTACTTGTTGGGTTTTAATGCTAACCAGCGTCGTAATATCAAGCGAGAACGCAAGGCTGTAGAAAAAGTAGGTTTAAAACTACAACCACTAACTGGGGATGATATTCCTAAATCTTTGTTTCCTTTGATGTACCAGTTTTATGCTGACACTTGTGATAAGTTTGGCTGGTGGGGTAGCAAGTATTTAACCAAACAGTTTTTTGAGCAGTTACACAATAATTATCGTCATCGAGTTGTATTTTTTGCTGCCTATAGCGAACAAGATGAACGTCAACCGGTGGGTATGTCTTTTTGCTTGTTTAAAGACGATAGATTATACGGTCGCTATTGGGGAAGTTTTCAAGAAATCGATTGCTTACACTTTGATGCTTGTTATTATGCACCGATTGAATGGGCGATCGCTAACGGCATCCAATCATTTGATCCCGGTGCTGGCGGACGACATAAAAAACGTCGCGGGTTTCCTGCTGCGCCTAATTACAGTCTGCATCGCTTCTATAATAGTCGTCTATCACAAATCTTACTTCCCTACATTAAGGAAGTAAATCAACTCGAACAGCAAGAAATTGAGGCGATTAATGCAGAGTTACCTTTTAGTAAACAAGAGTAGTTGATATTTGGTAAATGATAGCTGAGAAAGATTTACACTTGATATGGAGTGTAAAAACCTTGAATAAATAAATTTAATTTTGAGAACGTTTATGGATTTGATACTGGAAAATTTGGCGGCTATTGATAATAGACTTTCTCAGCGTCACATCGAGCTTGATCCTGATGGATATTTCATTATCTATTTGGATCGAGCAGAGGGTTTAATTTATGCTAAACATTTTACAAATGTCATTGATGACCGTGGTTTAGCCGTAGATCCAGAAACAGGAAAAGTTATTCCTGCTAAGGGTAAAGTAGAACGCACCCACACAACAGTATTTAGCGGTAGAACAGCTAAAGAACTATCCGTTAGGATTTTTGAGGAAACTCAGCCCTGTCCTGTAAGTCAGCTAGACCACGCAGCTTATTTGGGTCGTGAATTTGTCCGCGCTGAAGTAGCTTTAGTCGCAGGGCAAGAGTATATCCAAGATTAAGGATATGGGGTGATTCAATGAGTGGATTTTGGATTTACGATTTTGGAATCAGTTTCAATCTAAAATCCGTCTTGAAAAGTTTCCTACGGCGGGAAACCCGCCTACAGAACTTTCCGCAAAATCTAAAATTTCCATTTCCCACTCCCTAATTACCCTTCCGATGATGGTTGAACTGCCAAATATATATAGTAAGTCGCCATGGGAATAATAGTGGCAGCGATTAAAAGTCCGACTACCCAAGCAGTGGCGTTGCCTTTGTCAGTTTCTTCCGCTTTTTTGAAAGTGCCTTCTACCTGTACTTTGTCAACGATTTCGGGAGGGCCGGGATCAGCTTGACCAGAGAGAACCGCAACTAGGCGATCGCTCGTATCCAAAAATGCCTGATTATATTTATTACCATCCCGTAAGGGTGCAGCTAATGTTTCATCAGCCACACTCTTAGCAGTATCATCTGTTAGCAGAGATTTGACTTGATCCCCAGAAATAATTGCAGTGCCGTTAGTAACTGTATCCAGCACTAACAAAATTTGATTTGCTTTAGCTTCCTCAGTAGGAAACCATTGGTCAAATAGTGCCTTAGCAAAGCTTTCTGGGGTTTCCCCATAATCTAAGCGGCGAATTATCACAAATCTGACTTCATTACCTGTTTGCTTTGCCAATTCCTCGAAGGTTTTGCTAATCTGACCTTCGTTGATACGGCTGATAACTTCACTTTGATCTACAACCCAGGTAGAATCTCCTGGTGTGAGGTTGGGTATCTGATATACACCTGTCGCTAATGCAGAGGTGGTAAATAGCGAAGAAGCTAGAATCACCGTCAGCAAAGGTAAAATCAGCCGGATGAGAAGTTTTTTCATCCTAAAAACTTGGTTGAGGAGCTGTTCCATTTGATGATCCTATAATACCGACTAGCATCAAAAATACTATACAACTAATGTCAAAATCTCTTCTTGCATCGATTTATATGGCTTAATCAGGTTTTGATACGAATTACGTAAAGCCTGCGGCATAGCTGCGCTTAGAGCGTAGCGGGGGGGAGCATCGTTACGTTAGCGGAGCGGGACGTTAGTCCATTACGAATTAATCAAATGCGGACACTTAGCTAAAAACGTAGATGCTTTATTGTGAGCATCAGGATCATCAATATGTGCTGGTGTCGGTCGAATTATGCCATTAAATAAATCATCAAATCCGTAGGGGGCAAAAAATTCCCATTCCCCTTGAGGATTTAACCTCACACCCACAGCCGTTGCCGTGTGTAACCAATCTTGAATCCCATCCTCTGTACTAGTGTAGGGACGGCGGCCAGAACGCCAACGGGCGAAACTAGCTTGATTTTTGACATCAAACTCATAATCAGGAAACTGTTGTGTCAAGCTGGTTTTAGCGGCTAATTCTTGGGTGCGATCGCCTGTTTGATCAAAGAAAGCAATATCAAAATCTTTAATAAATAACCCACATTCCTCTCCAAAGATGGAACGCCAAACAGTATTTCTCACCGCACCCCCAGCTAACCACCAATTGGGGAGATGTAATTGAGCGATGTGCTTCGCCCCGCCGTAGGCTATCGCAGGTAATACTTTACCAACAGGTGTATCAGCCAAAATCATTTGTAAGCGAGTTTGATGATCCATAAGTTAGACGTGGAATGGTAGGGGTGAAAAGGCGATGGCGTACCCGCCCACCGGAGGCGATGGCGTACCCGCCCACCGGAGGTGATCGCAATGACGATGTATATTTAACGTAAATTCGATGACCTTTCCCTCTCCTGCGAGGAACTACGGTGTACACATTAGCGTAGTCTACAAGGCAAAGGGAAGAACAACAAAGCAAAATTACGCTTCTTACTCCCCTCTCCGCATCGGAGAGGGGTTGGGGGAGAGGTCAAAAATACTTGCATAACGCACATTATATTTAATAGTGCATGACCATATCACACTCGTAAATGAGCCTTAGCCGCTTCTGTGATAATGCGTTTTAAATCTGCGGGTTTTTGTTGGGTGAACTCAATGTTTAAGTTAGTACCATCTCGTTCAGAACGTTGTTTGGTCACGCGCTGAACGACTAGCAGCACAACTACGCGCCGCCGGAATTGAGCCGCAAGATTAGACTTATCGCCTATTGTCGTGGATCTTCTGGTGGAGGATGAAAACCTGCTTTTATCCAAAGTTGTCGAGATTTTTGAATGAAGCGATCGCTACGACGTTGATCATTTAAATCTAATCTATTACAAGTTGCCCGACCTGTAGATGTAATACCAATAACTTTTGTAGCGTCTGCTGACCAAATAAAGTGTTCAGACCATTTTTGCTGACGGGGATTAAATAAGGCTACTTCCTGGTTAGTTTCTGCGTCAATTCCCACCGTAAAATTATAATGACGTTCGTTACAGCGACGACAAGCTAGAGCTAAATTATCCACATCATCAGAACCACCTAAAGATTGTGGATAAATATGATCGATTGTCAGAGGAGAAGTGCTTAATAATTCGGAATAATGGCAGTATTCACAACGGAAACCAGCACGTTTACGGATAAACTCTTGGATATGATTAGGAATTGTCATATCTGAGATGCAATGATGGCATTGATGTAGCTAAAAATTTCGTCTAATTCCCCAATCGCTTCTAGTTCAGCCGCTTCTTCTGGTGTGAGAGAGTCTGCTTTTTTTCTCTCTAGCAATTCTTGCATCCGCAAACCCAATTCGTCTGTAAATTTAAACAGATTCAAATTATTGACTTTTTCGACTCGGATACCAGTCGTTAGCCAAGATGAAGGTTTAACTACTGCTGGTGTCATAATTTTATGGCGATTGAATATATTGCTATTGTAAGCTTCATCCCTAGCACCTTAAATCTTTCTGGCTACAAGAGTAAGTTTTGCCTATGCCACAATAAAATATCAGTAAAACTACGGTTTGACCTATGGTGTGGAATCCAGGGCGGCAGTTATTTGGCAGGCGTTACATAATTGAGAGAAAATTGGGTGAAGGTGGAATTGGTATCACTTACCTAGCGAAAAATAAACAGGGTAAGTTGCGGGTAATTAAAACCCTGCGGGAAGAAATACTCAATAATCCAGCTTGGAGACCGCATCAAAGTAAACTCAAACAAGACTTTAAAGAAGAAGCATTACGTCTGGCTTTATGTCGCCATCCCCACATTGTAGAAGTAGAGAATGTTTTTGATGATGGTGACTTACCCTGCATGGCGATGGAATACATCGAAGGGGAAGATTTAGGTAAGCGAATAACCCAAAAGGGAGCATTACCAGAAGCAGAAGCACTGCAATATATTCAGCAAATTGGCGATGCTTTGATACTAGTTCACGACAAAGGCTTGCTGCATCGAGATTTAAAGCCCGGTAACATTATGATGCGTGCGGGTAAGCCAGAAGCGGTGCTGATTGATTTTGGACTGGCTAGACAATTTATTTCTGGTACAGTGCAACAACATACACAAAGCTTTACCCCTGGTTATGCACCACCAGAACAGTATGCACCCATAGAAGAACGGGGAGAATATATTGATGTTTACGCCTTAGCCGCGACGTTATATTCTTTAGTGACTGGACAGTTACCTATGCCAGCACCAGCTAGACTACAAAATTTTACCCTGCAACCACCAAAGGATTTAAACCCCAGTGTTAGCGACAGGGTGAATGAGGCAATTATGCGGGGAATGGCGTTAAATTATCAGTTTCGCCCCCAGTCGGTGCAGGAGTGGTTGGATTTGTTGGGTGCGGGGATAGTAGCACCAACACAAGCAGTAACATCTCTTCTTCAAACACCACCATCTTGGGAATGCGCCCACATCATCCCAGGTATTTCTGGGAGAATCGCCCTTAGCCCCAAAGAAGATATCTTAGCAAGTGTAGCTGGTAGAGTTATTCACTTATTCTCATCAACTACAGGTGAACTTCTCCGCACCCTCATTGGTCATTCTCACTTGGTTAATTCTGTAGCCATCAGCAGTGATGGGCAATTCTTGGCTAGTGGTAGTAGGGACAAAACGATCAAACTGTGGGATGTGACTACAGGAACAGAAATTCTCACTCTCACTGGTCATTCTGATTGGGTTAGTTGCATCGCCATCAGCAGTGATGGGCAAATTCTGGCTACTGGTAGTCTTGACAACACTATCAAACTGTGGGCTATGGAAACGGGGAAAGAAATTCGCACCCTTACTGGTCTTTCCTATGGGGTTCAATCCATCGCCATCAGTAAAGATGGGCGAATTCTGGCTAATGATATTTTAAAGGGAACTATTAAACTGTGGGATGTGACCACAGGAACAGAAATTATTACTCTCACTGGTCATTCTCGATGGGTTAAATCCATCGCTATCAGTAGTAATGGGCAAATTCTGGCTAGTGACGGTAACACTATTAAACTGTGGGATATGGCGACAGGAACAGAAATTCGGACTCTCACTGGTCATTCTCACTGGGTTAATTCCATAGCCATCAGTAGTAATGGACAAATTCTTGCTAGTGGGGACAACACTATCAAACTGTGGGATATGTCGTACTCTTACTGGCCATTCGGAATCGGTTAGTTGCATGGCCATCAGTAGTGATGGACAAATTCTGGCTAGTTGTAGTGACGACACTATCAAACTGTGGGATATGGCAACAGGGAAAGAAATTCTTACTCTTACTGGTCATTCGGAATCGGTTAGTTGCATGGCCATCAGTAGTGATGGGCAAATTCTGGCTAGTTGTAGTTACAAAACTATCAAATTATGGTCAATAGCAACAGGTAAAGAAATTCGCACTCTCACAGGCCATTCTTGCTGGGTTAATTCCATCGCCATCAGCATTGATGGGCAAATTCTAGCTAGTTGTAGTTATAAAACTATCAAATTGTGGTCAATGGCAACAGGGAGAGCAATTCGCACTCTCACTGATCATTCCGACTCGGTTAATTTTATCGCCATCAGTAATAACGGGCAAATTCTGGCTAGTTGTAGTGACAACAACACTATCAAGTTGTGGGATGTGGCAACAGGAACAGAAATTTGCACTCTCGCTGGTCATTCTGAATCGGTTAGTTCCATCTCGTTTAGTAGTGATGGGCAAATGCTGGCTAGTGGTAGTGACGACAGGACTATCAAACTTTGGGAAGTGACAACAGGTAGAAAAATTTGCACTCTCAGTCATTTTGACTCAGTTTGTTCCGTCGCCTTTAGCCGCGATCGCAATTGGCTGGCGGCTGGAGATAAGAGTGGAAACATCAAAATATGGCGACGCAGCTAGTTTGGCGATCGCAGCATCAGACTTAACATTTTAACCCTCGACTGTTTAGTTCTAAACACAAAAATTTTCACTTGAAACGAAAACATTCTCACTTCAAACCCCAAAGTTCTCATTTCAACCAAAAACATTCTCACTTAAAACGAAAACGTTCTCATTTAAAACAAGAACGTTCTCACTTACAACAACAAAATTTTAGTTCTGAACTCGGAGTTTTTCACTTTAAACTAAAACATCCAAGCGCAGAAGCTCAAACTTTATGTTTTCTGCTAAAGTCGCCAAGTTAATTTCTAAACTGAGGACGCTTGTGGCTGCACTTTTTGAGATTTCCGCGCAAATCTTCGTCCTAAATCATCAACCATTGAATCTAAACCAGCACCTTTCCCACTGGCTTTAGCATAGTTATAAACCATCAACCCCGCAGTATAAGCTTCACTGCCCACAGCTACAGATGTATCATCCACCAATTCTTGCAGTTGTGTCAACGACAGCAGAATGAGATATAACGCTTATTTGCTCTGACCACTTTTTAACCTCCTCCCAGACCTAGCAGTAATCCAATCAAGTAACTGGGGAAAATATCTTTTGAGCAGATGGACACGTTGAGCAGTCTTATCTGGAAATACGTGCAGTTGATTGCGAACGATTCCTTGGATTGTCTCACGCATGACATCGGCTGGATTTGTCACCAAATCTTCTGGAAAACCCTGAAATTCTTTTGCCAGAGTTCCATACCGTTCTGACTTCAGAATCGGGGTACGGCTAAAGAAAGGATAAACGGCTGTTACTTTGACATTGTAGTCTTTGACTTCGTTAAACAGCCCCTCACTGAAACCACGCAAGCCAAACTTGCTAGCTGCATAATGAGCCATCCCACCAAATGCTGTCCACCCCGCTAAGGAAGAAATATTCACAATATGACCCTGTTGACGAGCAATCATATCAGCCGCAAATAAGGCACTTAACCGCATTGGTGCTAGTAGATTTACTTGTATAATGCGTTCCCATTTCTCACTCGGAATTTCATCCATGCGGCCAAATAAGCCAATCCCAGCATTGTTAATTAAAATATCAACGGGGATATTTAGTGCTTTTACTTGACGATAAAGGGTTTCACATCCCTCCCGTGTAACCAAATCAGCACTCAGACAAGCTAGGACTTCACCTGTTTTGACTTCTTGTACAATTTCTGCGACTCGCTCACGCAAGACAGTTTCGTTTGTATTCGTTAAAATCAGTCGGCTACCAGCCTCTAATAACTGTCGGGTTAGTTCCAGTCCGAACCCACCAGATGCACCAGTAATCAGAACAACTGCCTTGGATAGTTGAGTCAAGTCGCTTCGCTCCAATTAAAAATTAAAAATTAAAAATTAAAAATGCAAAATTCAAAATTCAGATTAAATCTTAGGGGATTTGAGGACGCTTAACAGTAAGAGTGACCAAGGTACTTTGATATCAGGGATGAGCCAGGAATGTTTTCTGAGGCTAGCTAGGGCAGAAGGGATGAGAAATCGTAGTGAACGTAGGGATGCAGGTAGGTTGCCATCTTGATCTACGATTCTGTATTGTTGAGCTAATTCGGCGACAATCTGTACGCGTCCTGTACGGCGGATGATGTTTGGTTCTGTAGCTAATTTAGCTATTACGCGTCCTGTGAATAAGGGAGTTTCCCAGTTGTATCGTTCACTGATGACTGAGGTTGTTTGATTATTGGTATTTTGCTCCGCCATTTCTGAGGCGAGTTGGGAAAAGAGTTCTGTACCCACGATTCCCGGCCAGATGGAAATAGCAGTAATATTGTATGGTTTTAACTCTACAGCCATATCAGATGTGAGGCGATCGCAGCCAGCTTTCCCAGCACCATAAGCTGCACCAAATATATAGGACAGACCACCCCAAGAGGAAATATTACAAATCAGCCCCTGTTTTTGCTTGGCCATGATGCGACTAGCAAATACACTGGCTATATAATGGCTACGCAGACCAACATTGTTACAAGCATCCCACAGACTCGCTTCACATTCCCAAAAGGGTTTACCTTGAGCATCCGTTAATGCCGGGACTCCTGCATAAACGTTATTCACCAGTAGGTCGAGTTTTCCCTGCTGCTCATCTTCGATACGCTCAAATAGTAGGCGCACCTGCTCATCATCGCTGTGGTCTACCTGCACGGGAATACATACGCCACCTGCTTGTTCTACGGCTAATTGCGTCTCACTCAGACTACCTGCAATATCATCGCTAGAGTTAGGGTTTAACCTGCGTCCTGTAATATATACAGTCGCTCCTGCTTCACCAAGTGCGATCGCAATTCCCTTACCAATACCCCGTGTCGCACCTGTGACTAACGCCACTTTTCCCTCAAGGTGTTTCAGACTAGACATTTTGCCACCTATCCATTAACCTAGTGCAAAGGTTATCAGCAAAGCGATCGCCATAGATACCAAAATTTAAGCAATCACATACTTAACCGCAGCTTTTGACCTATATGATGCGTCAATAGTGTCAAATCCGCTTATCACAAGCAAATCTATACCTGTACTAGTGAGAAAAGAGGAGTGATTCTATATTTAGTGTATTTACGCCAACATTAATGATACTCATAGCTAATTGTAGCATTAATTGATCAGCTTATCGAAAAAGCTTTTATTAAAAATTGACATTTATGCCAAATAGAATTGATCTCATCGTTCATGAATTAGCCCAAATTTTCAGACTGGTTACTTACTCTTGGCGCATCATCATAGTCTAATCAATCGACAGGAATTATAAAACCTGGAATTGGATACTAGCAAAAACTTTTATTTAATGCAATGTTAAGATGCAGTTAACTAAATTTTAACAATAGTTAATAAAGGGATGGATATTCTAAGTAAGGAGCTATGAATTTTTGAATAACGAGTGTTATATCATGTTAAATTATCAAAGTTTCAATATCACAACGAACCTATATTTGCAGCAATTAGCAAGGACATTGGTAAATGCCTAAGCAGAGTCTTCATACCCGAAATATTGATCGATTTTTAACAACTAACCTAGTACAAGTTACTGACAAATTTAGAAAAATTTTAAAATTTTGGTGGCTAACATTAATTGAATCAGTGCCGTTTTTGTTAGCTTGTGCTGTATTTTTAAGCGTAGTTAGCTTAAAAAGCCCTTTCTTGCTGTTTTGTTTGTTGGCTGGTAGTTTAATCGTCATAGTAATTCAACAAATTGGGCAACAGTCACATCTACCAAAACGTTGGTTGATCATCTGTCAGATTTTAGCTGTAGCTATGATCATGAGCCTGTTTTGGTTAGATTATTTTGCCGCTCCGGCTCAAGCACAATTTTTTAAACGAGCGGAAGATTTTTTTAGAACTACATTAACCGAGGGAGCATCAAGCAATAATAATAGCCAAGCCGCAGTTAGTTTAATCTTCAATGTGTTACGTGCCATTTATTTACTGTATATAGCTGTAGCTTTAATTGGTGTCATCAACGCAGTTCGTAAAGATGAAGACTGGCAAAGTATAGCTAGAACTCCTCTATTAGTTGTTGTGGCTGTGACTGTTGCAGATGTTCTCACAGGATTTATCATTGGTGATGGTAATAAATGAAATAAACTATAGTTAGTTATGTCTGAGGAACGACAGCAAGATTTTCGCCCAGTCAATCAGATTCTAGGCTCTCAGCCATCCTTAGGCCCTATTCCTGCCGATCAAATATTTCCTTGGACAGTAATTGTTCTAGCATCATACTTTATCATCAATGGAATTTTTGGGGGATTATTCCAAGATGACTTTCAACGATGGTTATGGACTGCATTAATTGCTGGTTGGGGAATAGCAACTTGGTGGATATTAAGTGGTGGTAGGAGTTGGCGTTTTTTAAGTAAATTCATCGGAGTTCCCACTTGGACAAGAGGCTTTGCTCGTTATCAAAGCTTGTTAGAAGTTAACCATGAAGCAAAAAATCGGAAAACAAAGCGTCGGTATCGCCGGACAAGAAACTAGATTAACGCCTTTTGAAGATGCGTTACATTTGTCAACCATGCTACGCATTTTATTAGATGGGCGTGATGTTGGCGCATATATTTTAACTAAAGGAACTCAAAAAGATAGATTCTGCTTTGTTTTTGGTTTTGAATGTCGAGGTATCCACACCACCCTCAGAAGTGAACAAATAGACACGATTTTTAACAATATTGAATCTGGATTAAAAGATATTCCCGAAGGGGAAAGAATGACATTGCACATGGGATCTTTTAGTTCTGATGAACAGCGACAAACAGAACTGACAGACTTAATTAAATCTGCAAGTTCGCGGGATATTAAATATTTATTGATGGCAGAAAGAGCCAGAATCAAAGAACTGACTAACGCGGGACTGCGTAAGCCAAAATTTCTCAAAATTTATGTGACATACACCATTGAACCAAATTCCACCAATGCAAATGATTGGATTGAAAAGCTATTAGGTCAAGCTGAAGGTTGGTGGTTAAAATTTAAGGGTGATCTTGCAGATATTGAAAACCAACGGATAGAAACAGTCATTATTAAAGCTTACCAACAAGGGTTTTGTCGTTGGGAACAATTGTTATCTAACAAAATGGGTTTGGATATTAAACCTCTGAATGCGGGAGAACTTTGGGAACATATTTGGCGGCGGTTTAACAATACCCAAGCAATACCAATTCCCCAGTTAGTTAACTTAGATGAAAACGGACTGCACGAAGAAGTCTCTTCAGATTTACCTAGTACAAAATTGCTGATGGAGAATATCCACAGTACAACCATGCTGATGGATTCTAGCGTACCTTGTGCCGATCGCAGATGGGTAAATGTCAACAATAAATATATTGGGGCGTTGACTTTCTTAGAAAAACCCGGTGGTTGGCCGAATAAATTTGCACAACTGCGGTATTTATGGGAACTACTCGCCAGAGAAACAATAGTAGATACAGAAATTGTTTGTGAACTAACAGCAGCAAATCCAGCTTTGGTCAAAACTACCTTGCAGCGAGTGCTGAAGCAGTCAAATATGACAGCAATGATGGCGCAAGAAAAGAGTAGAACTATTGATGTAAATGCCCAATTAAAGTTAAAAAAATCCGTTGCAGCCCAAGAACAATTATATGAAGGTGCAGTTCCCATTTATACGGGAGTAGCGATTTTTGTCCATCGTCCCACAGTGGAAAAATTAGACGAGGCGACAAGATATATTGAAAACTGTTTCCAACGTCCAGCCCAGGTAGTAAGAGAAATAGAATATGCCTGGAAGATTTGGTTACAGTCTCTACCCATAGTTTGGGAAGGTTTATTAGTCAAACCTTTTAACCGTCGTCAGTTGTATTTAACTAGTGAAGTCGCGGGGTTAATGCCTTTAGTATTAACCAAAGCTGGGGATAAACAAGGCTTTGAATTAATAGCAGAAGAAGGCGGTACACCGATACATCTAGACTTATTTAATCAGCACAAAAATTTAGCTTTATTTGCTACCACCCGTGCAGGTAAATCGGTGTTAGTTTCGGGAATTTTAACTCAAGCCTTGGCGCACGGTATTCCTGTAGTTGCCTTAGACTTCCCCAAACCAGACGGCACATCAACTTTTACCGACTATACCGAGTTCATGGGAGGGAACGGGGCTTACTTTGATATTTCTAAACAATCCAATAACTTATTTGAGCAACCAGACTTGCGATCGCTCGATCCTGAACAACAACGCGATCGCCTGCTCGATTATACCGCCTTTTTAGAATCAGCCCTAATGACAATGATATTAGGGTCATCCAGCGATAATCAACTCCTCACCCAAACCGTGCGTTCTCTAATTAACTTAGCGTTAACTGCCTTTTTTGCTGATAGAGGCATTCAAGAACGCTATCGCATGGCCATAGAAGCAGGCTTCGGTTCTCTAGCTTGGCAAAAAACCCCTACCCTCAAAGACTTTTTGTCTTTCTGTTCCCCCGAACATCTGCGACTAGATGCTGTCAGTGGCAGAGTTGAAGATGCACTCAGTCAAATTCACCTCCGGTTAAGATTTTGGCTATCTAGCCGTGTCGGACAAGCCATCTCTGCACCATCCAGCTTTCCTACCGATGCACAACTATTGGTATTTGCACTACGAAACCTCTCTGATAACGAAGATGCGGCTGTACTCTCTTTGAGTGCCTACTCCGCCGCCTTACGCCGCGCCTTAAGTAGTCCAGCTTCCATATTCTTTATTGATGAAGCCCCAATTTTATTTGAATTTGACCAAATTTCTGACTTAGTGGGCAGAATGTGCGCTAACGGTGCAAAAGCCGGGATTAGAGTCATTTTATCAGCCCAAGACCCCGATACCATCGCCAAATCTAGAGCCGCCTCCAAGATTTTACAAAACCTCTCCACCCGATTAATTGGGCGGATTCAACCAGTTGCCGTAGATAGTTTTGTCAGCATCTTAAAATATCCCCGCGAAATTATTTCCCGCAACGCCACCGAAAGCTTTTTCCCACGCAAAGAAGGAGTATATAGTCAATGGCTGCTAGACGATAACGGTATCCCTACCTTCTGTCGTTACTATCCCGGTTATGAACAATTGGCAGTAGTCGCCAACAATCCCAATGAACAAACGGCACGTCAACAGGCAATGCAAACTTATAGCAATAAATATGAAGCAATTTCTATATTTGCCCGGCAGTTAGTGGCTTCGTTGCGGGGTAGTTAGTCGTATCGATTCAGATTGTCGAGAAATATAAGTATGTAACTCAGAGGATAAGTAAATGAAAAAAACCATTGCATTTACGTTAGCTTTTTCCGCCTTATTAATTTTGCCTGCGATCGCACAATTAGGTAAAGTTTGGGTAGACTTTCAATATTACTCTACAGACTTTCAAAACTACCTGAGCAATAACCTCAGTGACAGTTTAGAAAATAACTCACAAAATGCGCTGAATAATTCTCGTGGTGATTTGAATCTACCTAATCCAGTAGATGCAGGAAAACAAGCCCGGCAAGGTATTTTATTTTTTAATTCTATCCCTGATAAATTTGAAAACAATCAGGCTGTACATTCTAATTCAGTCACCAACGAAATCAATCGAGTAATTACTCGTAGTTCAGTCGTAGGTGTTTTAGGTAGAGATGCCCAAATCAGAACAAAAAATAAACTAGAAAATACTGAACGCACCATAGACACTATTACTAATATTAATAATGAATCTAATAGTATATTCGATATTATTGTCAATAATTTACCTCCTGGTGTTACAGAAAGCTTTGTCAAAAGAGAACAGTCCAACTTACAGCTTCAAAGTATTAAAATCCAGAGTGAACAATCAAAAATAATAGCTGAAAACTTAGCCCAAACTTTGCAAACAAATCAATTTATTCAATACTCCAATTTAAACTTAGCCAACATTTCCCAACAAATGGAAGAATCAAATCGAGCGAGGAGATTAGATTCAGCCACAGAAGCATCCAGACTATTACGCACCACTTCCCAGATAGAATTATTTGGTACAAAACCAGAGAATTAATCATAAATACCAAAGTATACAGATAAATATGTATGACTACCTTTGCGCCTTTCCTACAGAACGCTCCGCGAATGCGCCTACCCTTCGGGAACAACTCCGTTGAATGCGCGAAACAAATCCTAGCAGAAATTGGCATTACCGACACCCTAAATAGTGGTGCAACAACTGCTCGCCGCCTAGCCGAGAGTTGGGACAATCAATGGCTAGACTTACTACAAAATGATACCAATAACAACCTCTATGGAGCATTAACCAACCTAGGTGTATTCTTCGCCGTTGGAACACTCCTATTTTTCATGATGCAATGGCTCAAAGATGTTATTCACAGTGAATATTCCCGTCCGATATCGGCACTTGTTTGGCCTTTTATAGTCGTAGTGCTATTAAGTAATGCTGGTAATGGTAGCATTCTTTCAAACTTGACCTTGGGAGTCAGAAATTTTATTAATATAGTCAACCAGCAAGTAATCACTACAGCCAATGCCAATCAAGTTTATCAGCAAGCATTAAATATGAGTGTAGCCGAAGAAGTAGCTGGTTCATTACTACGTCCTTGTCAGTCACTAACTGGAGAACAACAAACCCAATGCTTAACTAAAGCCAGTGAGAGAATTGATAATCTCTGGAGTGAATATAGAAATTTGTACGGTGATCAAACTTGGATTAGTAGACTAGAAACTCAAGTCAATCAAATTAGATTCGGCACAGGAATTGTTACTGAAAATAACTTTAATTCCTTGTTAGGTAATACGGCTCAAACCACGATTAAAAACTTTTTAATCTCTTTACAGTTTGCTTTTCAAAATTTAATAGAAGCTACCATGCTGTTAATAGCAGCTTTAGGCCCTTTAGCTGTGGGTGGTTCTTTACTACCCGTCGCTGGTAAGCCTATTTTCGCTTGGATAACAGGATTTTTAGCGGCGGGAATTGCTAAAATTTCCTTCAATATTATTGCCGTCTTAACTGCCGCAGTGATAGTGAATGGCCCAGCACAAGACCCTAATGCTAATCCTGATTTAATGTGGTTTATCATCTTCTTAGGAATCTTAGCACCACTATTATCTTTGATTTTGGCTGGTTTAGGGGGAATGTCAGTATTTAATGCTATTAGTAATTCATCGGAATTAGTCAGAGACAGAATATAAAAGGGGTAAAGTAGCGATGGCTAATTTATTGACGAGAAAAAAAGAACAAAAAATTAGTGCTTTAACAGTATTTGCGATCGCCACTTTTGGTTTACACTTCTTAGTATTATTAATTTTCCTGGTACAAGGGTTGAATATCCGCCAATTGAGCCTGCGAAAACCTCCTACTTTTGTGCAGACAATTGATGGTCAACCGATTAATAATATTGATGAATTAGCCAGAGAACCCCAAGCTATTCGTCAGTTTGTCAGTAAAACGATGATGTCAATGTTTAATTGGTCAGGAACTTTACCCCCACAAACTATTGAAGAAGTCGCCAAACCCAAAACCGACACGGGAATTTTAGTCAGAACACCAACCGGTGGTAGCCAAAAGGTTACTACTAGCAGTTGGGTAGCCAGTTTCGCCATCTCTGAAGATTTTCGCAAAGGTTTTTTGAGTGTGGTAGCTGACATGACTCCACCAGAGGTTTTTGCTACTAACCCCAATCAAATCATGACCGCACAACTAATTATCAAGCGAGTCTATCCCCCCGTACAAATCTCTCCTGGTCAGTGGCGGGTAGGGATGGTAGCTGACTTGATACAAAAAAAACAAGCTGATGGTCAAAGATTAATTACTCCGTTTAATAAAGATTTATTGGTACGTGCAGTAGATTATTTTCCCTATCCCTTAGTAGAAAATAGCACCGACTTGCAAAAAGCCATTTATAGTAGTCGCACTGACAAATTAGAAATTTATGAACTTCGGAATTTATGTTTGATAGATAACTATAACAGTGGAGAGACAAATCAATCAAATCCATGTACAAATGATAGTTTCATTAAATAATATTTTTTCTCTGTGTCTTCCCTGCGGGACGCTCCGCGAATGTGCCTCTGTGGTGAAAAAGATTTAACCACAGAGACACAGAGGCACAGAGTAAGACAGCTTCTATTCTCTACTCACGCTATGCAATTACTGAAATCTGAAACTAGAAAAAGTAGTATTCTCCCTCTGTTGGCTGTCGGCACGTTTGGGTTACACCTGTTTACCTTACTGTTGTTGATGTTTCACGGGTCGATGTTAGAGCTATTAAATCAGCGATTAACACCGCGCAGTTTAGTGCAACTTGTCAACGGTAATGCGATTACAGTAGACCCAAAATCAAGTATAGAGAGACATCCAGAAACAATTCGCCGCTTTGTGGGTGAAACTATGACTCTGATGCTCACTTGGTCATCCAAACAGCCACAAGCAACCATCTGGGAAACTAGTTCTTCGTTATTAGCTAGTAATTTCCAATCAAAATTTTTATCTGAGATTAATAATTTGAATTTCTCTCGGAAATTTGGCAATACTAATAGAAGTGATGAACATATATTCATCATCCAGAGAATTTCCCAGCCAACCCCCGTTGGTGAAGGAAAATGGAAGGTAGAAATTTTGGCTAATCAATTAATTTTTAATAATTCTGATAACTTAGGTAGGTCAATTTCCTTTAATAAACAAGTTTTAGTAAGAGCTATAGATGAATCAGTAATTTCTCTACCCCCTACACCCCTACCCTGGCATTTAGCCGCTTACCGTTTGGGTGAAGCTCGGTTAGAAATTTATAATATCTGCGACCTCGAAGACAAAAACTGTTCAGGTAATTCCAACTAAGCATTACACCATGACTCCCTATTCTGCTATTTCCGAAACACCCCCGAAACCACTCACTCCTTTAACCACTGAGGATTACCAATTAGATGATTGGGAATCAAAGATGGCGAAGTTGGTTGGCTTGGAAGAAGAATCTATAGATGTTAATCGTCAATCTCTGGGAGATGAAGTATCTCCTTCTGCACCACCAGCAGCTCCAACAGAACAACCCCTAGCCTCTAATCCCTTCGCCAAATTAGCCTTAGTGGGTACGGTTACCTTAACTATCGTGGTGGTGGCTGGGGTGTTTTTATCGCAAATGATGAGCGGTAACAATCAAAAGCCAAAACCTATCGTTGTATCCCCCACGCCATCACCAATTGCTAATTTATCTCCAGAACCAAACCTACAGCAAGAAGTAGAAACTCTCAAGACTAAATTAGCTCTAGCTGAACAAGCTCAGGCGGTGAAGACTGCACAACAAAATCTGAGAAATGCCATCACACCCTCTGCACGTCCAACAGTTACACCCACTCCCACTACACAAAATAACCCTAGTACGACAACTGACCGATTCTCAACGCAGCCTGCACCACGCACGGTGATAGTTGAGCGAGTTGCAGCAAATCCCTATCTACCGCCACCCGTACCTATAGCCAATGCTGCCATTTCACAGCTACCACCCCCACCACTTCCTCCAGTCTCACCAACGATTGCACCACCAACACCCAACCCATTTGCAGAATGGTCAAGGTTAGCCAAGTTGGGTAGTTATGGAGAGGTAACGATGGGTGATGCCCCTAGAGTAACTGCTGCTGTTCGCCCACAGACAAATAATAATTATGTGCCACCGCAGCCTGTCAATCCTAGAATATCCCAAGCACCAGGAAGAAATGCTCCAGTCATCAGCCAAGCAAGATATCAAGCCCCTAAATCTCTCAAGGTAGGAACTAGTGCCAAAGGTATTCTGGCAACGGCTGCATTTGGTGAAACTACTAGAGTCAGAGGTAATGATAATAATAACGACAATCCCAATATATTTGTTGTGCAGCTGCGAGAACCACTCAAAGGCATAGATGGCGCGATCGCTTTACCTGCTAAAACTGAGTTATTGACACAAGTAAGCTCGATTTCTGAACAGGGTTTAGTACAGTTGAAGATAGTCAAAGTCATTGTCCAAAATAATGGCAACCCAACAGAAAGAGGCATACCTGATAATGCACTGCTCATCCGTGCTTCTGGTGGTCGTCCCCTCGTAGCACGACAATATCCCAATTCCAGCTCATCAATAGCATCAATGGATGCAGGACTATTTGTGTTAGGTGGAATGGCCAAAGCCGCAGAGTTATATAACCGTACCGATTCCCAAGTTACCGTCAACGGTGGTAGTACCGTTGTCACCAACGACTCCAATCGCAGAAATATCTGGGCTGGGGTACTCGAAGGTGGTCTAAATTCCGTCGTTCCCCAAATTTCCCAGCGCAATCAACAAGCGATCGCGCAAATGATGCAAAAAAGCAATATTTGGCTGCTATCTGCTGGAACTGAAGTTGAGATATATGTCAATCAATCAATGCAATTTTAAAATGAAAGAATGCAAGCTTACGCACCCTCTTTCCCTAACGAATACCAGGTTACATCGTCATTTCTGCAACGGTGTTTCTCTGATATTTGCAGGAGCAATCTTATTATTAGCAGGTCGTGCTACAGCTAATAACGCTGTTCTCCGGTCAATTTTTTCCTGTCAAGCGCAGGGTTTAGGGGGAGTTGTACCCACTATCAAAGTTTGGTATCAGCAAGGAACAAACTTAAGCTTTATTCCCGCAGGCGAAACCATTAGAAAGGTTTGGCTCAACGACCCATCACAAGTAATATTAGACTTTGATGGCCCTATGTGTATGCAGTTTGGTCAAGAAAGTGGTGCTACAGGAGATTGTAAAAACTCAGGAGCTAATGTCATTCAACTGCGACGCATTGCCAAACTGAAAATTCCCGGATTGCCCAACACTAATAATACACTTTTAACAGTAATTACCGACGCTCAAGGTCAACCAAAACTATATACTTTTAGAGTTCTCTATGGAAATGAAGAACCGGAATATCATACCTTAGCAGTTTTTGCTGATCCGCCTCCTGGTGGAGCATCATGCGTCAGAGTTTCTCGCTAAGGAGTATTAATTAGATGCAGAGGTTGGTAGAGAGTTGATATGTGTGTAGGTTTTTTACAGATAATGTAAATAAATGCCAGAAAAAAATTTTGAATTTTGAATTGGGATAAAACTCGCCGTGGTATAAAAAACCTACACCTGCAACTTTTAGAAACTAGTTCAGTAATCAATTTTGGCTAAAATTAAACAACGGTTGTCTTAACAAAAGTACATTTTGACGCTTGCGCTTATGCTTATTTTTAACAGTAGTTAGATAATTATCAGCATAGCGGAAAGCAGCTGCACCATCGTAAGCAGCGATCGCGATCGCTTGAAAGAAAACTTTGGTAGGGACTTCTTCATCGGAAAGCTTTTCTGTCAGAATCAATAAATCTCTATCTGTTGCCGGAAAAGTAGTCTCTTCTGACCATTCGGGATCGTAAAAAATATCTTCAATTACAGCTTTGGACATTTTGCACCTCCCCAAAAGCAAAAGATGCAAAACCTGTAATAAAATTTAATTGCTGTTCTCGTGTTTGTAAGTTGTCAGGAAGTTCGTTATCACTACATCCAATTTCCTTAAGAATTTCTAAACAATAAGTTCTCAGGTCGCTACATGAAGCATTTTCCCATTTGAGACCTACCTCTTTAGCTTTTTGTACATTGCATCGAATGACATTAGTTACAGGGCTAATCATAACTGGACCCTCATCAACTTGATGATTGCAGTGTTGATCGAAACCACAAATTAGCGTAACCGTGTTTCTGCGGAATTTATGAAGATGGGATACTAAACCATCAGCGCATTTGCGGAAAATAGATTTGAGGCGATCGCGGTTTTCTCTTAAAAATATTATTACATTCACAAAAAATCTTATAAGTGTTGCTGGTATTACACTGAGTATTTACTCAGTAGTAGCGATAATTTTTTGCCGTGATTTTACTGGTACAAGAACCTCTATCTGAAGTAATAGAGAATTATTGATTTGAACTTATTTAAAGTTATGCCTTTTAGCAAAACAAATAAATCTATTTAGTCGATATATCACAAGAATGATTTTATTTTTTATATGAATACAATAAATTTATTTCTATGGGTCGATTTTTAATATAATTTTTTCGGTAACAATATAGTTATTGCGTAAACCTTGCTAGCCAAAATATCCTGAAACACAATTAATTTATTATTTACCTATTTAAATCATATAGGAAAATACCAGGATTTTTCAACAGGGTCTAAACAATCATAACTTTATCAAAATAGATAGAAAGTATGTCTTAATTCAACAAAATTCTATCAAGTCGATTAAGTTATGAGTTTTGCAAAATGTAATTGAGGATTAACAATGAAGATTTTTAGCTCTGTTATAAGCCAATTCAAGTTTTTGATTATCGCCTTTACCTGTGCGTTGCTACTTTTATCTAGCACCATTCCAGCTTTTGCTATCGAGAGCTACCAAAGTGACCCAACAGAAGCTACTACACAACTTCTAGAAACACAACGCCAAACCGATGAAGTAGCTAAGTCTCCACCCCCCACACTAAAAGAAGTGCAAAAAAAATCCAACGAGGGACTTAATGAAGTACAAGGGGCTGCTGATATAGATAAGATGAAGCGTCCAGCAAATTCCCAAAGTGCAACTTCCGTAGAAGATGAAGTTAAGAGTTTCTTAGAAAAAGTTACAGGTAATAAGTAATTAGGTGACAGGTGACAGGTGACAGGTAAAAAACTGTTATCTAAACATTGAGCATAAACCTAAAATACTAGGACAGTAGATACCTTAATATCTCATAAATAAGGTATCTACTGCTACTTTAGTTATAGTAAATTGTCATTTTATAATCTTTCCTTTGATTGATGTAAATAAAGCCTATTATTTGGGAATTTAGTAAATAAGTTAGCTTAGGAATTAAAAAACCATGCGTACTATCAACATTGGTTTAACAGAAGAACAGCGTCAAGGTGTAATTAATTTGTTAAATCAAGATTTAGCAGATTCTTACCTCCTATTAGTAAAAACCAAAAAGTACCATTGGGATGTAGTTGGGCCTCAATTCCGTAGTCTGCATGAACTCTGGGAAGAACATTACCAAGAGCTAACAGAAAATATTGATGAGTTGGCTGAACGGATTCGTGCTTTGGGTGGTTATCCTATAGGCACAATGGAGGGATTTCTCCAAATGACAACTCTTAAAGAACATGGCGGAGATGTTCCTACTGCTACTGACATGGTAGCGCGACTGATGGAAGATCATGAGCAAATCATTCGCAACTTGAGAGATCATGTAGACCGCAGTGGTGAAGAGTTCCATGACCAAGGAACTGCCGATTTTCTCACCGAACTCATGGAAGATCATGAGGAAATAGCTTGGATGCTGCGCTCATTTATTGAAGGAGAAGCATTACAACCAAGTGGTACACAACCAGCAACAGAAACTAAAACCCCTGTAGGCGTGTAAGAAGGGAACAGGTGACAGGGAACAGGAAAGAGTAGAGACGTAGCATTGCTACGTCTTAATATCTGGTGGAATAACTCACCTAATATCTATCTCAGTGTTGGGTTTCCTTACGTCAAACGCCACTCGCCCCAAGTCGGGAGACTCATCCAAGGCGGTGGCTTCCCAACCTACGGATCTGGTGAAAAATCTGGGCTGTCACCTGTCACCTCTCACCTATTACCTATCCCCAGTCCCTTATTTTCAAGGAGCATACAAGTGCCAGCAGTTTATCAAGCAGAACGGACAATTTCCGCCGTATTTAAAGAACAGAAGCAAGTCGATGATGTAATTCGTCGTTTATTAGATAGAGGTGTACCCAGAGATCATATTTCGGTCATGGGTAGAAACTTCCAGTCAGAAACTCGCATTGCCGGATTTATCTCTAAAAGAGATGTAATTCTGGGAGGTTTAAGAACAGGAGCAATATTTGGTTCTTTGTTTGGTTCATTTCTCAGCTTGCTGACAGGTGTCGGTGTACTGTTTATTCCTTTTGTCGGCCCTATTGTGGCAGCCGGCCCCATTAGTGCCTTGTTGTTAGGGGCTGCTAGTGGTGCGATCGCAGGTAGTGCTGGTGCGGGTTTAGTATCAGTTTTGACTACCTTGGGAATGCCTGAAGATAAAGCCGCCATCTACCAAACCCGCCTGCAAGCCGGCGAATTTTTACTCATGGTAGAAGTCCCAAGCGATCGCGCTGGTGAATTTCAGTTACTACTCGAAAGTGCTGGTGCAGAAGAAATTAATACCATTGACAAAACTTTAACTCATCCCTGCCCAGGGCCTTGCAACAGTCCAGAAGACTTGTCTCCTGAAGTTCGTTCTCATCTTTCATCAGAAGCTCAAAACACATTTATTCAACGCTATAACGCGGTGTTAAATGAAACTAGTGATGAGTTTACAGCTGAACAAGCAGCTTGGGCAGATGTCCATCAAAAATTTGATGAAGATGAAAACGGTGTTTGGTCAAAAGCTAAAGTTGGTGTTTAAGCTATTGTTTTAGCTTTAGTGATTATATTTGTGTAATCTATGAGGAATGGTTGATGAACTTTAGTTCATCAACCATTCACTATTTCTGCTGTTTTTCATCTATCTTAGGTGATGAAATAATAGATCAGAGGATCTATCTAGTGGTAGTGATAAAAAATATTTGATTCTGATAATTTATCTTATGTGAATGGTTCTAAAATTTTGAGGTTATTTAATATGAGTAATGAAAAAAGAGTTGAAGCAACAATCAAAAATATTGAAGGCAAACTACAAGAAGGAATTGGCGAAATTACTGGAAACCCATCTGATAGAGCAGAAGGCAAAGCAAAGCAAGTTGAAGCTCAAGTAATTCACACTACAGAAAACATCAAAGACGAGTTGAAGAAAGCTATTGACTAATCAGTCAAAAAGCAGAAATCAAACAAATTTATTTGAAAATGCTGTTTAGTATGGCGGAGCGCAAGCCTATGCGGAATAAAAATCCCAATCCCTAATAAAATTTTCATGCTTGGCTGTGAAACTAGTTTCATCAGGACTGTTTTCTGCCAGCTTAATTTTAGACTCCACCCTTGATACTAAGCAGTGGAGTTTTTATATTTTATGTAATTAAATAAAGGTTAGTTGAGAATAAATTCACTCTAACCATAAGAATTTTATACTTTCTTAGTGACTGGTACGTCCAGTTATTAAACCCCAGATAAAAATAGCAATTATTGCACCGATAATAGCAACAATCAGACCAGGAATACTGAGAGTAGCTGCTGTCAGTTGTAGTCTTCCTGTTTCTAAAAGAGTGACTATAGTACCGCCAATTAAAGCACCAATGATACCTAAAATCATTGCTGACACGATACCACCGCCCTGACGACCAGGATAAATAGCCTTGGCGATCGCTCCGGCAATAATACCAAGAATTATCCAAGCGATAATGTTCATAATTTAATTTTGCAAAACACTTACCAGTAATTTATTAATTAAATTCTGTTTTTCCTTCTGCCGGAAGAAATAAGTATTAATTACTATAGTAATCTATCAAGTTAGTTTTGAAGGTTCGTAGTAAGGACTTTAGTCCTTAGAAAAATCAGGACTAAAGTCCTCTCTACGTTCGCGAAGCGTGTCGTAGACAGACGCTACGCGAACACTACAAACTTGCTTATCCCTCAATTCAAATTTGATGACCTAATAGTAATCTGCTGTGATTTTTGTTCACGTAGTGTGGTGTAGCCATACTTGTTTTGCGTAGGTAGGGATTAGGGAATTAGCCTGTGTAAATTTTACGGAGTTGACAATCACCACTAGATTAATAAATACAAAAGTATTACTTAGTACCCCAAAGCCCCAAAGATAGAATAATCAATATTATTTTTTAAATTGTTTAATACTACAATTGACGTTTATAATTTTCAGGAAGTATTCCTAAAGAGGTAAACATTGTTAACCTCATTTAGAAGCTTTTAAAACCTTTTTTCAGGGAAATTAATGCGGAATCATTCTAAATCTTCCCCTTGGGAATATATCCCCACCCTATATTTTACTTCTGGTGTACCTTACGTCATTATTAACACTGTTTCTGTTATCTTTTACAAAAAACTTGGTATAAGTAACTCACAAATTGCCCTATGGACTAGCTTTCTGTATCTACCTTGGGTAATCAAGATGTTTTGGGGGCCAATTGTAGATATTTACTCAACAAAAAGAAAATGGATACTTTCTACCCAGTTAGCAATGTGTTGCTGTTTGGGTATAGTAGCTTTTTGTTTACAATTGCCAAATTTCTTTTTTATCTCCCTGGCTGCTTTGACATTAGGAGCATTTATTTCAGCAACTTATGACATAGCTACAGATGGCTTTTATCTTTTAGCCTTAACTCCAGAAAAACAAGCCTTCTTTTCTGGTATTCGCTCATTATTTTATAGACTGGCTGTTATCTTCGGCTCTGGGTTTTTAGTGATTATAGCTGGTTTACTTGAAGGTTACCTAAATAATATTCCCTTAAGTTGGACTGTAGCAATTGGTTTTTCTGCTGTCATACTGGCAATACTGTTTATCTTTCATCGTCTAGTTCTACCCTTACCGGAGTCTGATCAACCCAGACAGCCTAAAGAAATTAATCAGATACCATTTATCAAAATTATTACTTCCTATTTTCAGCAAGAAAAGATTTTCGCTATCTTAGCTTTTATATTGCTCTATCGATTAGGTGAAGCAATGCTTGTGAAAATAGCCTCCTTATTTCTGTTAGATAACCCAGAGGTAGGTGGACTAGGGTTAAATACATCAGAAGTTGGTTTAGTATATGGCACATTTGGCGTAGTATCTCTAATTTTTGGTGGCATACTTGGTGGTTTAGTAATAGCTAGATATGGGTTAAAAAAATGTATATTGCCTATGGCTTTAGCTTTGAACTTACCAGATTTATTTTATGTTTACATGGCTTATACTAAACCTTCAATGAAATTAGTCTATCCCCTAGTTTCCTTAGAACAATTTGGCTATGGTTTTGGGTTTACGGCTTTTACTGTGTATTTAATGTACATTTCTCAAGGAGAATATAAAACCTCTCACTTCGCCATATCTACAGGCATTATGGCATTAGGAATGATGCTACCGGGGATAGTTAGCGGCTATTTGCAAAATTCATTAGGATATCCCTTATTTTTTGTTCTGGTTTGTCTCCTGACAATCCCTGGAATGATGACTTTATTTTTCATCCCTTTAAAAGCAGATAGGCGAAATTAAATTCGTAGTAAGGACTTTAGTCCTGATTTATCTAAGCACTAAAGTCCTTACTACAAACACAAGAATTAATACTACGAAAACCATGCGTTATGTCTTAGGAATAGACGGCGGCGGTAGCAAAACAGTGTGTATCTTAATGGATGATACACATCAAATCATTGGTCGCGGTCAAGCAGGTGCAGCAAACTATCAGAGTATAGGCAAAGCAGCAGCATTAAAATCTATTGAATCAGCAATTTATCAAGCAGCGAATGAAGCATTAAAATTAACAAATTCAATCAAAATTACCTCGCTATATCTTGGTTTAGCTGGTGTCAGTCGTGCCGAAGATATGAAAATAGTCAAAGATATAGTCAAAGAATTACAAAACAATCATTCTTTACCTATTATTTGGGATTTTCAGCCATCTAATATTGTTATTTGTAATGATGCTTTGATTGCTTTAGTTGGCGGAATTGGTCATGCTGTAGGAATTGTCGTCGCAGTCGGTACTGGTTCTATAGTTTTCGGTCGTAATTCTCAGGGAGAAACTAAGCGAGTAGGTGGCTGGGGGTATATTTTAGGCGATGAAGGTAGTGCCTATCAAATTGCTGTTGGCGGGATGCAAGCAGCATTAAAAGCTTATGATGGACGGGAAAAATACACCAGACTTGTAGAAGATTTTCAACAGCATTTGAATTTGGCAAGTATAGAAGATTTAATCGAAGTTATCTATCGCCGTGGGTGGGGAGTTAAACAAATAGCTGCTTTAGCACCAATTGTAGATTTAGCCGCCGCCTCTGGTGATGAAGTAGCTAATCATCTCATTGATGATGCTGTCCAAGAATTAGTAAAAGCGACATCTACAGTAATTGAAGCCATTTTCGACTCTGACTCAGTGTTTGAAATAGTCACAACAGGAAGTGTATGGCGGGGTAAATGTGAGATGCAAGCGAGATTTAATACATCTATTGTGAAGAAATATCCTCAAGTAAATATCATCTTTCCTCGTTTTGAACCTGCTTATGGTGCTGCTTTGTTGGCTTTGCAGAGACTAGTAGAAACAGAACAATAACGCCGTCTTAAGGTGACACCCGCCAAATTTTTACAGTCTCATCTCCACCACTACTGACAAGAGTTTTACCATCAGGACTAAAGGCCAGAGAGAAAACCCCAAATATATGTCCCTTGAGACTGCGAATTTCTTCTCCTGTTGTGACATTCCACAGTTTAATATCGTTGTCTCCAACGCCATGACTGATGCTTTGAGTTGTGTTGGTTGCACTTGCGAGAATTTGACCATTAGGATGAAAGCTCAAAGAGTTAGCACTAAGGCCTTGTAAAGTGCGGATTTCTTGTCCTGTTGTGAGATTCCACAGCTTGATAGTGTTATCATTGGCAGCACTAGCAAGAGTTTTGCTATCAGAACTAAAAGCGATCGCTCGCAGTGTAGATGAATGTCCTGTTAGAGTGCGGACTTTTGTACCTGTTTCTACATCCCAGAGTTTGATAGTTTTATCTATTTCCCAACTAGGACTAGCAATAGTCTTACCATCAGGACTCAAAGCTATGGAAGTAATCTTGAGTTCGTCTTCTTTTATGGTGTGTATTTTTTCACCTGTGGCTACATTCCAGATTTTAATAGTATTATCCCAACCACCACTAATCAGCGTTTTGCTGTCGGGGGTAAAGACTACGGAATTAATTCCCAAGTCATGTCCTCTGAGAGTAAGTATTTCTTTTCTTGTTCCCAAATCCCAAAGTTTGATAGTGTCATCACTACCACCACCAGCCAAAATTTTGCCATCTGGACTGATAACTGCCGAATTAACACCCCAAGAATTTCCACTGATAATATCAATTTCTTCTCCCGTTTTTAGGTTATAGAGTTGGATGTTTTTTCCGCTACTAATAGTGATAGTTTGTCCATCAGGACTGAAATCAATAGAATCAACTGTAGAGTTTACAGGTAAGGCTTTTTCTAAAAAGAAACTACTGGGCAAGCTATTAATCAAATATATGGGATTGGCAATAAATCTATAGCGGAAATAACTATATGAAGAAGTGATAAATAATCCCAACATTAAGGCAGTAACACCTTGTAATAATCTTTGCCGAAACTTGAAGACAAGCATAATTTTACTCTGCTTAAAGATTTTGAAAAGCAGAAATTATTCTTTTTTATCTGCTTTAAGAAGTTACTACTGCTTAACACCGGGTATTTACGGAAAGAATGGCTGATCTGCGTGATAACTAGTTATTAGTTGCTTGTTTGCTGTATAAGTAGAACGGCATAAATTAATTAAAGGTTTGTAGTAAGGACTTTAGTCCTTCTTTCACTTGGCTATTTCCTACTCGCAGCCTATCGCGTTGCGCGCACCACGCAAGTTAGTTCAATAAATTCAGGACTTACGCAAGTGTCACAATCGATGGTTGGTGCGTGACGCTATGAGTCTCATGACTACGTTCAAATACTTTCGCAGCGTCACACAACGGCAATAAAGCGGGAGGAAAATCCATACCGCTTTTTGCCTCCCCTACATGAAAAATATGCCAGTTGCGTAAGTCCTAAATGAGTTAAGGGGATAGATGACAAGCACCTACCCCCAAATAGCTGCCCAGATGACGAACCTGGAACTTTAGAATCTGGTATCTAATAAACCCAGTATCAGCCGTGATATATTGATTGTCACTGGGAGAGATACGGATTTAACAGATTTTTGTGAACAGATGATACTGATAAGTAGTTGTGCAAAATTAAATTCATTAAAATTTAGACTTCGCCAAAAGTGCTGTTCCATAGGCGGCTTCTGTATTCACAGACGAGACTACTGGCACTTTTAAACACTGTTGACGAATTGCAGCCCAAGTATGGTTTTTTGCCCCTCCACCGGCTGTATAGACTCGATTTAAGCTATCAGAACCTAATTGTTGTAATAATTCATAGCCTCGCGCTTCTATACGAGCGATACTTTCTAACAAGCCATGTAGAAATTCCACTGGATGATCTGGGCGTGGTGTGAGTCGTGGGAGTAAATTGGGATCGTTAATGGGGAAGCGTTCCCCTGCTTTCAACAAGGGATAATAATCTAACTTACTGGTCTGAGAACTATCAATTTCACGACTCAGATTTTCTAACTCTGCATCAGTGAAAAATTCTCTTAACACCGCACCTCCAGTATTAGAAGCACCACCCGTCAGCCACAAATTACCTAGGCGATGGCTGTAAATACCATATCGCGAATCTTCTACACGGGTACGACTCAAAAGTTTGAGTACCAAAGTTGAACCCAGGGAAGTCACGGCTTGCCCTGGCGATGTTGCACCACTGGCTAAAAAGGCCGCAATACTATCAGTAGTGCCGGCACAAACTAAACAATTAGGAGGAAACAAAAACTGATTGGCAATTTCAGCACGTAATTCTGCTATGGGAGTCCCAGGCGTTAATACTTGGGGTAGTTGAATCGGTAGTTGCAGACTTGTCAGCCATTCTGGGTATTGTAATTGTTCCACGTCATAACCCAGCTTTAAAGCATTGTGGTAGTCACTGATTCCCAACTGGCCATGTAGCAGAAATCCCAACCAATCAGTTTGATGTAAGAAATATCTCGCTTCGCTAAAAGTGGGTAATTGCATCATCCAAAAAAGTTTAGCCAAGCTGGAAGTTGCGCTGAAGACTGTATGATTTGGCGGTGCTATCTGGCTCAATTTATCCAGCACCAATGATCCCCGCGCGTCGTTGTAGAGTAAGGGTGTAGATATGGGGTTGCCTGCATCATCGCACAATAACACAGTTGAGGAAGTACCGTTAATAGCGATCGCTCTCATTTTTCGCCGCCAATTCTCCGGTATTTGCGCCAGCAGCGTCCATAATGCCGTCTCCCATGATGTTACATCAGCGATCGCCCCTGTTGCCCAAGGATATCGTACTTGTGTCTGGATTTGGGCTGCTTCATCAATTACCACTGCCCTCGCCCCTGAAGTACCAAAGTCGATCCCCAAATAAAAACTCATAGTTTTATAAATTTTTTTGCTGAAAAATAACCCAAACTACCGAATTCATCACGGATTTTGTTACAAGATGCAACAAGATGTTCCACAATTTTGGCAAAACAAGGAAAAGTAGTAAACGAACTCTTAAAAATTAGTTTGACGCTCAGGAGGTTTACAACCATGCCTATCTCTGACACTCAAGTTTACATTGCGCTAGTTGTAGCACTAATCCCAGGCATTCTGGCTTGGCGGTTAGCTACAGAACTTTACAAATAACGCCACCATACGTTATCAAGAGTGGAGTCTAATTATTTATGCTCCACTCTTGGAAGCATCAAGGCAGGAGTCGCGTCACTGCGCTCCATAAAATTCAAAATACCCTACGGTTAGTCTTAAACCTGAGTCAAAAAGGCCAGCCTACAAAATTCAAAATTAATGACCCTTGTAGCCTATAGACAATTTCGGCGATTACTTAAGGTTTTACCCTATTACACTTGTCATAACTAATTTAGTATAATTTAGAACTAACTTTATTCGACAATAACCTTATTAATACTGAAACGATATAACTGAGATCATTAACTAAAAGCTATGACAATCAATATAAATACAGACGTATTAACAGGTATTAGCAAATTAAAATTGACAATAGCAAGATTGTTTTGATACCTTGGGAGCAATTAGTCCCACCTGAATACAGGTAAAGACTAAATAAGCACAAAAAAATACATCATACAACAACTTGTGATTTACCAGTGAGAATACGGTTTGGAATTGACATTAATTACTAAAAGAATAATAATCCTGGCAGATCAGGTGCAGTTTCCAGAAACTGGTGGACAAATACCATTAAGTTAAACCAGTTACTTACGTGTGGTTTGTTTTTTTTGACAATTAACATACGTGTAGCAATTTGGAAAAAATGAAGTAATATGTCAGCTAATCTTAGTCGTAATCATAGCTAATAGGCTATTTATGGCTTGCTTTATTCATCAGGAAATTTCTCTTTTTAAGAAGCATCATGAACGCTTTTCAACCTTCTAGACCTCCACAACAACCACCTATACAAAAACAACAAGCTATTCCTCGGCCAAAACGCCATCTTCGCCAACGTTCTTACAAGGTGATGGCTGTAGAAGTTTCAGCCAAGGTAGCTGTCAATTTCGTTATTTCAGCAACAGCAATATCCGCATTAGTTCAACTTGTGCCAAATCATTGGTCACAGCAAAGTAAGTTGCGAGAAGTTAGTACAGAAGTGAAACAAATAGAAAAACGCGTCAGCATTTTACAGGCTGAATTTAGCCGTAATTTTGATCCGCGCCAAACTAAAAGTGTTATGCAGCAACAAACATATAAATTTGAACCTGGTCAACGTCCGATTGTTTTAACCAATCAATATGGACAGCAAATAGACATCTCAGAGCCTTCACAATAAGCAAAATATTAGATTGGTGATTGGTATTATACAAGTTGCTGACAGAAGTAATTATTGCTAAAAAATAGCCCTGGGTGCAAATTTCTTATAGTTAATAGTTAACATCTAACGCCGTGTGCAACTTTCTCTCAAACCTAACCCCCAACCCCTTCCCTACATTCTCTTCTCCCAAAGGGAGACGCTACGCGAACGAGAGGCTACGCCAACGCGCAGCGTGTCGGAGACAGGGAAGGGGAGCAAGATTTAAAGCCTCTCTCCTTGCAGGGGAGAGGTTTGGAGAGGGGTTTCAAAAATAAGTTGCACATCGCGTCATCTAAACTTTTTCTAGTGTTATTTTATTTACCATCTATCGCTCTTCTGTCACTTTCCAGATTCACTAAATTATCCAGAAGAATAAATTGATTCATTGCACTAATTAGGTGAATGAATCCAAGCAATCAATCAGAATGGGGGAAAATACCAAGCCAAGCCCCACAGCCAGCCATCCTACAATTTTCTGGAATATACTGTCTAAATTTGGTAGTCAATGTTGCAAATGTTAGCGATCGCTAGCTATTTTCACAGTTAGCGTTAGTATGGCTATGTATTTTTCTACAGTATAAATATGACTCAAAATCTTTACGTAAATCCAGTTATAGGCAGCGACACCAACCCCGGTAGCCAACAATCCCCCTTTAAAACGATTACCCAAGCCCTGAAAGTTGCTACACCAAATACTGTCATTCAACTAGCCGAGGGGAATTACAAAGCCGATAGCGGTGAAATTTTCCCCTTCACGATTCCCTTTAGTGTCAAAGTTATCGGTAATGAAGCCAACAAAGGCAACAATATTTTCATAGAAGGTAGTGGAAGCTACCTCAGTCGGACTTTTGCCGGTCAAAATGTTACCTTTGTGATGTTAGATGGGGCGGAACTAAGAGGGGTGACTGTTACTAATCCCGCTAGTCGTGGTAGTGGTGTCTGGGCAGAATCAACCGCCCCCACCATTACTAATTGCACCTTTATTAATTGCAAGCGCGAGGGTGTATTTGCTACCGGTGATGCCAACCCAGTGATTATTGGTAACGTGTTTACCGAGAATGCCGCCAATGGAATTGCGATCGCTAAAAATTCCCAGGGTAAAATTCAAGGTAATGTCTGCTTTAAAACAGGTTTTGGTATCGCCATTAGTGACACTGCATCACCCACACTTATAGATAACAAAATTTACGATAACCGTTCTGGGATAATTGCCTCTGGTAATTCCCGTCCCATATTGCGTAATAATCTCATTGAAAACAATACTGATGATGGTTTGACTGTTATCGTTAATGCCCTACCTGATCTTGGCAATACTAATACCCCAGGCGGTAACATTTTACGCAATAACGCTAAATTTGATGTACAAAATGCTAGTGCCAATAAATTGGTGTCTGTCGGTAATCAAATAGATAAAACTAAGGTTTCAGGAAATATAGAGTTTGTAGATATTCAAGTTATCACTCCCACACCGGCACCAACCCCGACACCGACACCAACACCGATACCAACCCCGACACCGACACCAACTCCGACACCAACCCCGACACCAACACCGACACCAACTCCGACACCAACACCAACCCCGATACCGACACCGACACCGATACCGACACCAACTCCGACACCGATACCGACACCGATACCGACACCGATACCAACT
>NZ_JAYGGZ010000004.1:168186-191078 GCF_034931465.1 Anabaena sp. UHCC 0399
AACCCCGATACCAACACCGACACCAACCCCGATACCAACCCCGACACCAACTCCGACACCAACTCCAACTCCAACTCCAACTCCTATAGACTTAAAGGATATTGGTAATCATTGGGCAGCCCCATTTATTCGAGAATTAGTCAAACAGGAAATAGTAGCAGGGTTTCCAGATGGTACATTTAAACCTGATGCCACGATGACACGCGGACAATATGCCGCCTTATTAGTTAAAGCTTTTAACCCACCACCAAATCGCGCTGTCATCAGATTTAAAGATGTACCTGAAAATTTCTGGGCATTAAAGGTTATCGTACAGGCGTATCAAGGTCTATTCCTTGCTGGTTATCCCGATGGAACTTTTAAACCCAACCAGAATATTCAGCGTGTACAAGTGATAGTCTCCCTAGTCAATGGACTAGGGTTGGGTTTATCTACTAACGTTACCAACACCATCAAACTTTTTGACGATTATGCCAAAATTCCTGATTATGGTAAAGATCAGGTAGCCAAAGCCATAGAAAAGAAAATAATCGTCAATTATCCCAATGCCAAACTACTCAATCCTACCCGCGATGCTACACGCGCAGAGGTAGTAGCCATAGTGTACCAAGCTTTAGTAGATGCTCGTCGTGTAGCGGCAATTAACTCACCTTACATTGTTAGTTAGGGAATTGGGAATTGGGGGAAATTTCTAACTTGTCTCTCTTTTCCTCCTACTCCCCACGGGCTAAACACCCCGCTACCGCTAACAGCACTCCCTGAGTATCATGTGTTTTTTCGCGTCAAAACTAATTAGTCCTTGTTGTTGCAATTTACCTATCAATCTTGTAATTGTGACTCTAGTAGTACCACACGCACTAGCAATCTCTTCGTGAGTGAAGCGAACATTTAAACGAGTTCCTTCCGCTACTGGTTCACCAATTTCTTGTTTCAAAAACTGTAAAAGATGATGCAACCTATCTTCTACTCGTCGTTTGCCAAAAATAACTAACAAGGATTCAGTTTGCTTTAACCGTTGATTGATTTTTGGTGACAGAATATGACTGAGTACGGGATTCAAAGCTACTTCAGTTACATGAATAGATACCAACTCTACATCTGACAAAGCTGTAGCTTGATAAATAGGTAAAGATGTCATACTAGAGCTAAATACCATTTGTGGTGTCGCTAAACCTACTAAAATTTCTCCCCCTGTTTCACAGAAAGTATTTAATTTCACTAAACCTTGGCAAATATAGAAAAGTACTAAAGGATTCAGGGGAATATCTTCACCCTTGGTATACGTATATACTGGACGATCTTCACTGATAAACTTTTCACGATTGATTAATCCTACACCCTGTTGCTGATGTTGATTAATCTGACGCAGTAACCAGCGTAAAGATGTTGGTTTACCGTGATGATTACGAACTACGGCTACTGTAAAAGCCCCATCAAAAGGTTCACCATCATCTGGCTGTAAACGCAATACTAACTCTTTATCTCTATCAGACTGAAATAGCTGGTTTAGTTCACTGCGAAAACTTTCTCGTTCTTCGATGCGGATGAAGCTAATCATCGATTGACTGTATAAAGTCTGCTTGGGAATATTCAGCAATTTAGCTGCGGCTAGGTTAACTTCTTGAATAATGCCTTCTGAATTAGTAACAAAATAGGCATCTGGTGCAAATTCAAATAAATTGTAATAATATAAGCGTTCTGCTTCTAACTTATTTCTTGTTTGTAAGAGTTCCTCATTTTGTTGATAAAGTTCTTCCGCCGCTAACTGTACCATTTTAGAGTTACTATAGAGTTCCTTAAAAGCTTGCGGTAGTAAGTCAGGCGGAATCCACGGTAAAACGCTAGCAGTTTGGTACAAATCTGCTAGCTGCTTGTGTAGTGCTTCCGCTTGTTGGATAAATAATTCTATATTCACTTTAGATGCTCACGACTTAGTAGCAGCCCTGGAATAGATCAACCAACTTAATTAATAGATAAAGCAACTGCATCTACCCTAAAGCTGCGAATTGTGAAACTTGAAGTAAAGTGCAAATCTACATTTATCCTAAGAGTTAGGCAATTCTAGAACTTATTATAAAACAGCCAGCATAATTATTAAACCACTAAAAATCACCATTAAATCAATATCACCAGCAGATATTATTTGAAGAATTGTGTAAAACCAATCTCATGAGAAATTACTGGATATAGGTTACTAACTCTCAAGAATAACGAAAAGTTTAGAGCTATACTTCCATCACTAGCATCAAGCAACTACTACTTTAGACATAGATGAAATTTTAAGTTGATTTGTATCCTGCAACACAGAATGATATAAGAATAGTAAATTATTGGCGACAGTCAGAATACTAATATCTTCAAAATAATGGAATTATAAGGTTTTTAGGAAATAAAGTAGGAAGCGCAAGATAAATAAAAAATAATTAAATATTTGATTAAACTTCAGTAAATCAGATTATATTAATCCTAAATTAGCTGTTAATTCAATTGCTTTTTCAAAAGTGATACCTTGTTTGGTAGCAATATACAATAGTGCTATTACTGCTGAACGTATTGAGTTATCACAATGAATCAGAGCAGGTTTAGGTAACTCATTAATGATGTTTAAGACCTGGAGTGTACTTTGATGGTTAATTTCATCAACTGTGGTAGGTAAATTGAGATAATGCAATCCTAGAAATTCCAGTTTATCTTTTTCATCATCTAACCAGCCTTTTTCATCAGGCGATCGCAGGTTTACTATAGACTTATAACCATCAGCAAGAATTTGAGGAAATTGCTCTGGGGTAATTTGCCCTGCGACAGATAATTCATTGTTAATTTTTCTGACGATATCCATATCACCACTTTGCTAATAGTCAGTCATCAATTTTGCAGATAACTTTAATAGTAAGAACTCAGGGCTGAATAATTACTTAAAATTTCTGCCTGAGTTCTTACTACGAATTTTCATGTTTAAAAATCTTGTTTTTCTGGTATATCCCCCTCAAAAGGCTGAACACCTGTTGCAGGGTAGTCATCATCTCTCACACCAAAGATTCTTGCAACACCACCTGAGAGATAGTTAATTACTTGCTGTCCTAATGTTTGAATTTTTTGGAGTAAATTTTTAGAGGTATTCATAAATGTTTCTCCTTTTAAATTGGTATTAAACCTTGATGGAAAATTATTGTCTAATGGCAGCTATTTGATCAGGGCATTTTCACTCATATTCCAACATATCTCGAACCACTGAATTAGGTCATAATTCCAACATTTCTCCAACCTCTGCCGATTTTGGTAATTGTGCCAAAACCTGATGGGATTCAACACTCTTTCCGTAGTAAGAAGTGGTTGATTACAGAAATGATACATTGCTAAAATTATGGTTTTTAGATAATTGTGATTTAACATGGCAGACATGGGCAGAAAATGCTGTGAATATCGTATTTTTAGATCAAAATAGTAAAGCAGGAAAGCCAGCATTGCCTTTCGATGAACTCAATAGCGATGTTGGATTCTCATAAGCTAACTGCTACAAATTTTTGACTACAGAAATTACTTCCTTGTAAACAAAATATTGTCTAAAGCAGGATAAGAAATAGATGCTTACTGAAGTATATTTATAAGCAATTTAAGTATGAAGCAAGCTATTGAGATTATCCAAATTACGGCTGACGTTTTCTACACTTTTAAACTTATGTCAACAAGTTGAGGAACTTGTGAGGAAATTGCCAACAGGAGAATTTTTTTTGGTGTTGCAGAGTTAGAAGCTAGGGGTAGTCCTGTGAAATCTCTGATTATTTTTCTGTGGCTTCCCTGCGGGACGCTCTGTGAATGTGCCTCTGTGGTTTAAACGTTCCGATCTCACCTAATAGAAAACCAGAGGCTAGAGCAATATCATGTGTGAAATATTCTCCTCACAAGTTCCTCAGATTTTCTGCCTAACTTTAAAAAGGAATATCCCCAGTCCGTAGTTCCCAAATCTCTAAGGACAACAAGATGAACAAGAGACACTTTGCAACTATAGACGGTAATCAGGCTGTAGCTCAAGTTGTCTATCGACTAAATGAAGTCATCGCCATTTATCCAATTACACCTTCTTCACCGATGGCTGAATGAGCGGATGCTTGGGCTAGTGAGGGTAGACCAAATATTTGGGGTACTGTGCCAAGCGTACAACTATTTCCGACAACGCCCCAGAATTTGTCCGCGATGTACTGGGTAAAATCATTGCCCGTGCAGGGGGTGAGTTACCTATCAGTGCTTTACCTGTTGACGGCACATATCTCACGGGGACGGCAAAATGAGAAAAACGCAATATTGCTCAAGAAATCCCGGTATGGGATACCAATGTCTGCATTCAATGCGGTAAATATGTGATGGTACAGCCATGCAGAATCAAAAAGCGTCCGTTGATTCTGGCAAATGGTTGTGGTATCGCTATCATCCAGACCTAGTTAAACAAGGTAAAAATCCCCTCCAACTTGACTCACATACTCCAAAGCTACCTGTAGAAGAGTCAATGTATTGAGAAAACCGCTTCAAGATGTTAACAAAAATTAACCCAGAAGTAGCTAAACAATTACTCCAAGAAGCGCAAAATGATGTCAGTATCCGGTGGCAAATGTATCAATATTTAGCAGCGCGATAAATTGCAAATGCGACTCAACAACCAGCTAGTTCATCTGCGAAGGGTATAGGAGTGAGAGGTAGTTACTAATTCATAATTAAAAACTCAATGACAACTTACGAACTAAAAATTAGTAATTATTTTGAGAAATTTTATTTATTCGTAAATCTGATTAAATAACAGGAAAGATATTCATAATGGACTTAAAAACTAGTTATATGGGGATACAGTTGCGATCGCCACTTGTGCCGTCAGCATCTCCCCTGACAGGAGAAATTGATAACATTATATGGATAGAAGATGCTGGTGCAGGCGCGATCGTACTTCCTTCGCTGTTTGAAGAACAGTTAAGCATGGAAAGTTACGAACTGCATCATCATCTGACCTATGGTACAGAAAGCTTTCCTGAGTCTTTAACCTATTTCCCTGAACCAGAAAACTTCCGTCTAGGCCCTGACGAATATCTGGAGTTGATTTACAAAGCCAAACAAAAGGTGAAAATTCCCATTATCGCCAGCCTCAACGGTTCTTCACTAGATGGCTGGACTGACTACGCCAGAATGATTGAGCAAGCCGGTGCAGCAGCACTGGAATTAAATATTTACTCTGTACATACTGATCCACAACTGACAAGCGAGCAGATAGAGCAGAGCTATATCAATATGTTAAAGGTAGTCAAAGCTGCCATATCCATTCCTGTAGGAGTTAAGCTCAGTCCTTATTTTACCAATATGGCAAACATGGTAAAGCGTTTCGATGATGCTGGGGCTGATGCCTTGGTGTTATTTAACCGCTTTTACCAGCCAGATATTAACCTAGAAACCCTAGAAGTTCAACCCAACGTGCTTTTAAGCACCCCCCAAGCCATGCGTTTACCCCTGCGCTGGATTGCCATTCTTTATGGTCGTATCAATGCTGATTTAGCTGCTACCAGTGGTATTCATACTGCCCATGATGTTTTAAAGATGCTCATGGCTGGCGCAAACGTCACCATGTTGTGTTCTGTTTTATTACGACATGGTATCAACCATATTCGATGTATAGAACAGGAAATGCGCGAATGGATGGAACAACACGAATATGAATCTGTACAACAGCTTCAAGGCAGCATGAGCCAGAAAAACTGTCCTAACCCCAGTGCCTTTGAACGCGCTCAGTATATGCGAGCATTGCAAACTTACAAACCAGAATGGGGCAGAATTTACGAACCTTCTCATTATCACGGCTAGGGGACAAATCAATTCAAAATTCTTGCATTCAAAATTAAATAACTGGGGACTGGGGATTGGGAACTGGGGACTGGGGACTGGAGGTAGACAAGGTAGATTTTTTCAGAATGCCCAATGCCCATCTGAATATTACGAATAGGGAGTAGGGAGTTTTGCCCACCCCATAAGATGGATAATTTATTTCTGGGAAACCCCTAAAATCGCAATATTTGTAACAGTATTTGCCACTTGAGATTATAGCTACCAAAATAGTATGCACAAACCGCGCGTCTGAATACGGGAGTTATTAATGTATGACTGATACTAAGCACAATTCACCACGTCGCCGCCGTTCCTGGGCAGAACCATACAAAATCAAGGTGGTTGAACCATTAAAAATGACCTCTTGCGCTGAACGTGAGCAGGCGATCGCCGAAGCTGGGTACAATACTTTTTTATTACGTTCGGAAGATGTCTACATAGACTTACTTACAGATAGTGGTACATCTGCCATGAGTGACTCCCAGTGGGCGGGGATGATGATGGGGGATGAAGCCTACGCGGGTAGTAAAAACTTTTATCACTTAGAAGCAAATATCCAGAAATATTACGGTTATCGCTATATTGTCCCCACCCACCAAGGACGGGGTGCAGAAAATATTCTGTCGCAGATTCTGATTAAACCAGGTGACTACATCCCCGGCAATATGTATTTCACCACGACTAAGCTACATCAAGAGTTAGCCGGCGGTACATTTATTGATGTGATTATTGATGAAGCCCATGATGCTAAATCATTGCACCCCTTCAAGGGCAATATTGATCTAGAAAAGCTCACAGATTTAATTCGCCAAGTTGGTGCGGGACGCATTCCTTACATTAGTGTGGCGGGGACTGTGAACATGGCTGGCGGACAGCCAATTTCTATGGCTAATATGCGGGAAGTATTCCAAATAGCTCAAAATCATGGCATTAGAGTAATTTTAGATGCTACCCGCGCTGTAGAAAATGCGTATTTTATCCAACAGCGAGAACCGGATTATCGTCATCAAGCGATCGCTACTATCTTACGGGAATTCTGCTCTTACACTGACGGTTGCACAATGAGCGGGAAAAAAGATTCCCTAGTCAATATCGGCGGTTGGTTGGCACTTAATGATCCTGATACTTACGAAGAAGCCCGTAATCGCGTAGTCATCTACGAAGGCTTACATACCTATGGCGGTATGGCTGGACGCGATATGGAAGCGATGGCGCGGGGAATTGAAGAATCAGTCCAAGATGATCATATCCGCGCCCGTATTGGACAAGTTGAATATCTCGGTCAGAAACTCATAGATTGGAATATTCCCATTGTGATGCCCATTGGTGGTCACGCGATTTATTTAGATGCCAAACGCTTTTTACCCCACATCCCCCAAGACCAATTTCCCGCCCAACGCCTAGCAGCAGAATTATATGTAGAAGCTGGAATTCGGTCTATGGAACGGGGTATTGTTTCCGCCGGCCGCAACAAAGATACAAGCGACCATTATTATCCAGATTTAGAATTGGTGCGTTTGACGATTCCGCGCCGTGTTTATACTCAAGCCCACATGGATTTAACAGCTGAAGCCGTTGATGAAGTATATTACAATCGCGATCGCCTGGGTGGAATGCAGATGATTTACGAACCTAAATATCTCCGCTTCTTTCAAGCCCGCTTTGAACTGCTGTAATCTGATTTTAGCTGCATGGAATCTATAATTGTGGGGGCGCAAGAATTTGCTCCCCTACGAAAAATGCACCTTACTCATTTAATTGTTAAAAATAAATACATCAAAAAATACATTTATCTACATAACAAAGTTTAATGTTGAACCTCTTGCTTTCCTCAATTTAGACTGTAATGATTACTATATGAATTCTGAAAATCCAGTAACATTTTTATACTTGAGTTAAAAAAATTAAATATCTTGCGTGCATCATTAATTCTTGATGGCGATCGCTTGTAGTTTCAGAATAATGCTGTTAATAAAATATAGTTTTGTAAACTTTTTATAGCGTTTATACAACTATTTCTCAGTATTATCTGAGCAAAAAAGAATTAGAGCAACTTAAATCCAACTACCCTCATGTGCCATCAAAGCTCTACTGGTAGTGCTTAACTAACCGATAGTAGCTATAAGTATAAATGCTCTGCTTTGGAACTTTTAGTTTAACTGTCAGTCTTCTAAATGTGGCAGAAATATTTAAGTAAAATTCCGCAATTGCCACCAGGACAATTGAATGTATATCATGGCATCTTTAACAAGAAAATCAGTATCTGGCAGTGTTTTTCCCCAGCGATAAGTATTGCCAAACAGTTTTTATACTACTTTGTTCCTCACTATGGCTGATAAACACGACAAAATTAAATTTCCTCTTTGGCAGTACCTCAACCAACCGTTATTTAGCCGTGATTCTAGATTAGAACTCAATCCCCGTCGTTTTGCTTATAGCTGGCGCATTGGACTTTTAGAACGTTGCTGGTATAGAGAATGTGATGCTAAAGGGCCACAACAGCATTAGATTTTCAAAATCACCTACACTAACTACATATTGCAAACTAAGCCTCGTCTATAGAACGTGGCTTTTTGCATTTTCAGGCGTTAGGGGATAGGGGTGTAAGGGTTTATGGGGTGTAGAGGCAGAAGAACTCATGATTAATGTAACTCTTAATACACTAGATGCGGAAGTGAAATTTTCGTAAACACGTTAACCTAGGATGCTGTTGGTGACAAAATCATTCTCCCCAGAGATTTGTGCTTTAAAATTGCATAGTACTAAGAGCCAGGATGCTTGGCATCAGTAATTTCTTTCATTTTTAATTTTTAATTTTTAATTACTTCGTATGTCCTTTGTACCTTTACATATTCACAGTGACTACAGTCTGCTTGATGGTGCAAGTCAGCTACCATATTTGATTGATCGCGCGATCGCACTGGGGATGAAAGCGATCGCCATCACTGATCATGGTGTGATGTATGGTGCTGTCGAACTTCTGAAAGTCTGCCGCAGTCAGAATATTAAGCCAATTATTGGCAACGAGATGTATATCATTAACGGCGATATCGAAAAGCAGGAACGCCGTCCTAAATATCATCAAGTTGTGTTAGCTAAAAATAATAAAGGTTACAAAAACTTAGTTAAACTAACTACAATTTCTCACCTTAACGGTGTACAAGGCAAAGGTATTTTTTCTCGCCCTTGTATTAACAAAGAATTATTAAAACAATATCGTGAAGGTTTAATAGTTACTAGTGCGTGCTTAGGTGGAGAAATTCCTCAAGCAATCATGAGTGGTAGACCAGATGCAGCCAGGAAAGTAGCTCAGTGGTATAAAGATGTATTTGGGGATGATTTTTATTTAGAAATTCAAGACCACGGCTCGCAAGAAGACCGCATTGTTAACGTCGAAATTGTCAAAATAGCCAGAGAATTAAATATAAAATTTATTGCTACCAATGACTCTCATTTTATTTCTTGTTTTGACGTAGAAGCACACGATGCTTTGCTGTGTATTCAAACAGCCAAGCTGATTAGTGAAGAGAATCGGATGCGTTATAGCGGCACAGAGTATCTGAAATCTGCGGAGGAGATGCAGATACTATTTCGTGACCACTTACCAGATGATATCATTGCGGAAGCGATCGCCACAACTGAAGAAGTTGCAGATAAAGTCGAGCCTTACCAAATTATGGGTGAGCCGCGTATTCCTAATTATCCCATTCCGGCTGGTCACACTGCTGATACTTACGTTGAAGAAGTTTCTTGGCAAGGACTATTAGAAAGATTAAATCGCAAATCCCGCAGCGAAGTTGATCAAGTCTACAAAGAAAGACTGGAATATGAACTAAAAATGTTGCAACAGATGGGTTTCTCCACATACTTTTTAGTTGTGTGGGACTACATCAAATTTGCTAAAGATAATAATATTCCCGTGGGGCCTGGACGTGGTTCAGCCGCAGGTTCACTAGTCGCCTATACAATGGGAATTACTAATATTGACCCAGTGCATCACGGTTTACTATTTGAGCGATTTTTGAATCCAGAACGTAAATCAATGCCGGATATTGATACAGATTTCTGTATTGAACAACGGGATAAAGTGATTGATTATGTAACTGATAAATATGGTAAAGATAAAGTCGCGCAAATTATCACCTTTAACCGTTTAACTTCTAAAGCAGTATTAAAAGATGTCGCCAGAGTATTAAATATTCCCTATGGGGAATCCGACAAAATGGCGAAACTGATTCCGGTGGTGCGGGGTAAACCAACTAAACTCAAAGTGATGATTTCTGATGCTACCCCAGCACCAGAGTTTAAAGAAAAATATGATAATGACCCCATTGTGCGCCGTTGGCTGGATATGGCGATGCGAATTGAAGGGACGAACAAAACCTTTGGAGTTCACGCCGCCGGGGTAGTAATTTCTGCCGACCCATTAGATGAAATAGTCCCACTGCAAAGAAATAATGACGGGTCTGTAATTACGCAATATTTCATGGAAGACCTGGAATCAATGGGTTTGTTGAAAATGGACTTTTTAGGTCTAAGAAACTTAACCATGATTCAAAAAACCATTGATTTAATTGAAGAAAATCATGGTTTTACAGTTGACCCCTATGAAATTACCAATCAAGAACGCAAAGCCCAAAAAATATTAGCTAAAGGTGAGCATAAAACTCTGCCTAAAGATGTCCAAAAAACCTATGAATTATTAGAATCAGGGGAATTAGAAGGAATATTTCAGTTAGAATCTTCAGGGATGAAGCAGATAGTCCGAGATTTGAAACCTTCCAATATTGAAGATATTTCTTCCATCTTGGCACTATATCGACCAGGCCCCTTAGATGCAGGATTAATTCCTAAATTTATTAACCGTAAACATGGCAGAGAAAATATTGATTATGACAGCCAGATTTTAGAACCCATATTAAATGAAACCTATGGCATCATGGTCTATCAAGAGCAAATCATGAAAATTGCTCAAGATATGGCTGGCTATTCTTTAGGACAAGCCGACTTGCTGCGCCGTGCTATGGGTAAAAAGAAAGTTTCTGAGATGCAGAAGCAGCAAGAAAAATTTATTGATGGGTCAACTAAAAACGGCGTGAAAAAGCAAGTAGCCGAACAGCTATTTGAAGATATGTTAAAATTCGCTGAATATTGTCTAAGTTATGAAACGGAAATTTTAACAGTTGAATATGGCTTTTTACCCATTGGTAAAATTGTAGAAAAACAAATTGAATGTACAGTATATACTGTTGATAGTAATGGCACTGTTTACACTCGACCCATTGCTCAGTGGCATAATCGTGGTCAACAAGAAGTGTTTGAATATTGCTTAGAAGATGGGTCAATTATTCGGGCGACAAAAGACCATAAATTTATGACTACAGATGGTCAAATGTTACCGATTGACGAAATATTTGCACGAGAATTAGATTTATTACAAGTTAAGCAAGCAAATGTATTTGCTCAATCTTAAGGGTGTAGTAAACATTAAATTATAGTGGCGTGGCAAGGCTAACTTAGCTTGAATTGTTGACGGTGCGTTGCGCTGTGCTGTGCGACAACATACCCTACATTAAAATTTCTTAACATACTTTGAAATATGAAAACCGATTTACTTACTATATAAAGTATGTTTAAAAAACTTCCTTAATCTATAAAATAATTTCTAACTTTTGTTAGATGAATAACTAGCTTTTTACCTCTAATTTTAAATAGTGAATGGCAGCTAAATGGGCGATGTAAGCAATATGCTTTTACTGAATGTCATCCCTAGTTAAGCTTATTAACTAAGCAATACATTTCTGCCAACTTGAAAATTATTCACCTTTAATTAATGGAGTGTAACGATGAAGAATTTATTTACTAAGGCAATTAATTTGATCAAAGTTATATCTCAAACCTTTGAATTTAAGCGGTTTTTTGCTATTGCCTTAGTTGGTTTTTTAGTGCTAACAACAAGCTTAAATTCTAACATTGATACTGGACGTAGCCGCGATACTGTCATTAGAAGACTAGACAAAGTTGTACATCAGGATGATGCTGATAGACCCAAAACCACAGGAGAATGGAATAAAGAAGCGCGTCAAACGGAAGATGCTCCTGGTGAAAGAGCTAAAAGAATTGCTAAAGAATCTGGCGAAGCTTTAAAGCAATGGGGTTCTGTGTACCCAGACACAGCTAAGAGAAGTGCTAACGAACTCCAAGACAACAATAGATAGGTAAAAACTATCTTGTATTCAACAGAAGTAAATAATTAAAGGTTTGTAGTAAGGACTTTATTCCTTCTTTTCAGACTAAGTTCCTTACTACGAACTCGATCACAATAACTTTACATTAATTAAGATAGTTAGGTTTATTAACGCCGACTTACTCATTTTCTTTTAGGAATAACATTCCTAATGCCACTTTTTACACCAACACTATCAACTTGGTAACGAGGAATGATATGAATACTAGTGTGCATAATATTTTGCCCTCCAGCGCGATTGATGTTCATCCCTACATTAAAACCATCGGGTGTGAATTCAGCTTTAATAATTTCTTGGACTTTATTCACCATTAACCAACACGCAGATTGCTCTGGAAATGGTAACTCAAAATAATTACTCACATGACGCTTAGGAATTACTAAAACGTGTCCTTTGCTGATAGGATAAGCATCAAAAATTGCATAGGCTGTTGCTGATTCAGTTAATAAATTTAGATTTTTACGTGGATTGCAAAATATACAATAATTATCTGAATGTCGCTGATGATTATAATGAATGTATTCATATAATTCCCGCATTTCATCCAGATAAATGGAATTGAAGGGAAGTTTTACAATACATTGATATGTAGGCTTTTTATGCACATAATGCTCTCTAAAACCTTCTTTTTTTAAATCCCGTCTAACAGCATAATAAGCTTTACCTCCTGGTTTTAATAAATGGGCTATTTCCATCATCGCATTCGCTTGTTCTTCAGGAGATAAAACATTTAAAACATAAAAGCAAATTATCGTATCAAATTTATTGTGAGGGTATTGGGGAAAATAGTAAGGGTCATAGCCTGTAATATCAAAGCCTTTTTGTCGTAATAATTTAACATCATTACCAAAGCCACAACCAAAATCTAATATTTTGCCTTGTAGTAGATTTTGATTTAATAACAACTGTGCAGGGAATGACAGGTAGTTTCTTTCAATCGCCGTAAGATGGCTGAATTGATTCTTTTGCTGCTTCATGCAATTTGGTGTTGATTTTCCCTGCTTTTAATTAGCGATCGCGTACTTGCTGCCACAGGGAGTCTATAATTAATTATTCCCTGATAGCATTAGGCGATCGCATCAGGGTCAACACCTAGCTCACGCAACTTAGCAGCTAATCTATCCGCACGTTGACTTTCTTGTTCTGCTTGCTCGTTGCTCCACAACAATAAATTTCCTGCTCCATCCCACCACCGTAGCCAATTCATAGTTTGGCAAAGTCTTTCACCTTGCCAAATTCCCAGAAATAATTCCAACTCAGGAATCCAAAAATACCCGTTAGTATCTGGTGGCTGCAAAACATATTTTTCATCCTGCAAGCAGCGTACTTCTAAAATCAGTTCGTAGGGGTCGTAGGTGACGTAGGTGGGAACTTGGAGAATCTTTTCATAAAAATAGAGTTTACCGTATGGGGGACTGGAGCGTACTGATAGTTCTCCATTCTCCGTATCTGAGAGAAATTCCATCACCACAGACACAGCCGCGCCTTCTAAATGGGGTGTGTAACTACGACGAATTACATCGGTTGCTACAGGTTGTACTTGCGGTACATAAAACCAATCAGGTGCTTTGACAACGATTTTTTTATTAACTGTCGCTACTAGTCCAAAATTAGAGCCGATGAGCATTTCGGGTTGAATGCGTCCGTTAGAACCTAAAGTATCTGTCAGTGCTGCTGCAAGAGGAGGTTGCTGAATATTTTCCACAGGGTCGTCAGGTAAAATAAAATCACTTGGGAGTGCTTCCCAGGAGACATTTAATTCTTTTTGGGTGGGGCTGATTTGTAAAACCATAAATATATTCTCAAGAAATGAGACAAGGGAGACGATGCCCAATACGTTAATATTATGGAAACTTTCGCTCGCGTACTTCTATAGCGTAATCTTGCACAGCTTTGGTGATTGTTTCCCGCAAATTTGTATAAACTTTAGCGAATGGTGGTTGTTTTTCTGATAATCCCAGGATATCTGAAGTGACTAAAACTTGACCATCACAATGAGAACCTGCACCAATACCAATTGTAGGAATGGTAAGTTTTTGTGTAATCTGCATTGCTAAATCTGCGGGTATATGCTCTAAAACGATCGCAAATACACCCGCTTGCTCCAGTGCGATCGCTTCGTGTAAAATTTTCTCAGCTGTTTCCTCAGTCTTCCCCTGTTGTCGCAAACCCAACTGATGTACTGACTGCGGTGTCAAACCTACATGACCCATCACCGGAATTCCCGCCTGCACCAACCGCGTCACAGTCTCCACCATTGCGGGATAACCACCTTCTAGTTTGACGGCTTGCGCTCCTGTTTCCTTTAATACTAGCCCAGCCGAGCGTATCGCTTGTTGGATACTTTCTTGATAGGTCAAAAACGGCAAATCCACCACCACCAAAGCACGTTTTACCCCCCGACATACAGCTTTGGCATGGTGCAGCATTTCTTCTAGGGTAATTGGCAGCGTATTTTTGTACCCCAGAACTGCCGCCATCGAGTCTCCCACCAGGATTAAGTCTACACCAGCTGCATCGAGAATATGAGCGATCGCATAATCCCAAGCAGTCAACGCCACAATTGCGCGTCCCTGTTGTTTGAATTGAATTAATTGTTGCGTAGTAATTGCCATAGAGGTTACAGGTGACAGGTTACAGGTTGTAGGTTACAGGAGAAAACTGTCACCAGTCATCTATCACCTGCTTCCTCATTTCACAGCACGACTGAAAGCTAGATGAGGTGTTGCACTCTTCATTGTCGGCATTAACCAAGCTAGACCTTCAGTCGTGCCAATCCATAATTTATTGGCAACGTCGGGTACAATCGTCAGCACTCGACTAGACGGAAGTCCGGCTACTTCATCTAACACCGCGCCTGTATTTGGATTTAATCGTAACAAACCATTGTGAGTCCCTACCCACACACTACCATCTTTAGCAAAACGAACTGCTGTCACATTCTTGCCTCGCAATCGAGCTACAGAACGTAACACTATTCCAGTTTTGGGATTAATTACTAGTAAATTATTAGGCATTCCCGCCCAAATTAACCCTTCTGGACTAATAGCTAAAGCTTGTACTGTCGTACCGGGTAAATCATTGATTCGCTTCATAATCAATGCACTGGCGGTATTAACTCGTACTAAACCATCTAAAGTCCCAACCCACAGTTGACCTTCTGCATCTAAAGTCAGAGTGTTCGCACTCACACCAGGCAAATTCTTGACTGTGGTCATAATTAAACCTTGGTCGGGACTAATTAAAGCTAAACCATTGTCAGTTCCAGTCCACAAATAACCTCGCCTGTCAACAAGCAATGACAAAACCCGCTTGGAAGGCAAAAATAAATTCTGGGCTGTAATTTCATTGGTACGCGGTTCTACTCGTATCAAACCTTCATAACTGCCTACCCACAACCGCCCTACTTTGTCTTGTGCTAAAGCACCAATGGCAGTATTAGGTAGACTAACACGCGCCAAAATTTTCCCCGTTTTAGAGTCAACGCGAGATAATCCCCGCCAAGAACCCACCCAAAGATTACCTGCAAAATCTGCTAGTAAGTTACTAACACGATAATCAGTTTCTACTGAACGCTCTTCCAACTCCCGTTCATCTGGTAAGGGGGCTACTCTTGATGGTGGCGCAGTTGCAGGATAAGAAGGGGCTAAATCTGACGGATTAACAGAATTAACCTTAGAGGTTGTTTGTGCCTTGACTGAAATATTTGGCACAACCATTAACCCCAACAATATTGAAGTAATCAGTAAACTAGTCTGCTTGTGAAATAATACCACGGCGAAATTCCCTTTAGAGACAATACCTATAGCCATTGCCTAAACTGGCTAGCTAACAATTGATCTCAGTTTTCCCGCAGTTGGTAGTTTTTAAACAGGTAGAACGGAGAAGCGAGGGGAGAAACAATTCAAAATTCAAAATACTCATTCGGCGTTCGCGGTAGCGTTGCGTAGCAAAGCAAGCTACAAAATTCAATCAACACCGGCTAAACGCCGCGCTACCGCTAACAGCACTCTCTACAACTAAAGAATACTTTTGTAAAGTCATTGTAACAAAATGTTTAAAAATTTATGTAATAACAAATTCAAATCAATAAGTTAAAAACTTTCAAAGTTTAACTTATGCAATTTCTTGATATATTGTGAGACAAGTTACAAATTACGCGGTGTGCAATTTTGATCTTTCGCTCATCACTCTACTGGATTTTGCGTCAAGCAAATTCTCTCCTGTTCAATGTTTCCCGTAAATCAGGAAGACATCAGGAAAGTATGGGCGGAAAATCGTGAAAAATAGCCCAATTTCCTAAATAATCTGGAATTCAGGGATATAAGTCATACTTTCTGCCTAGCGCGAAGGTAGCGATTAGCAAAAGAATTTTCCTGTTTTTCTCCTTGCTGATAGTCAGGTAGAGCGAACGTGAGAAAAATTTACACAAAACGTGATTTGATAAATAAAAAGAGTGACATCTTGGAAGGATAAATATGTCGTACGCTCAAACGAAAACTCAGGCTAAATCTGGGTATCAAGCCGGGGTTAAAGATTACAGACTAACTTATTACACACCTGATTACACACCTAAAGATACAGATATTCTTGCTGCTTTCCGGATGACTCCCCAACCCGGAGTTCCACCAGAAGAAGCAGGTGCTGCTGTAGCTGCTGAGTCTTCCACTGGTACTTGGACCACTGTATGGACAGACTTACTTACCGACCTAGATCGCTACAAAGGTCGTTGCTACGACATCGAACCAGTTGCAGGCGAAGACAACCAATACATCGCTTACGTTGCTTATCCTCTAGATTTGTTTGAGGAAGGCTCTGTCACCAATATGTTGACCTCGATTGTAGGTAACGTATTTGGTTTTAAAGCTTTGCGCGCATTGCGTTTAGAAGACTTACGGATTCCCGTAGCATACTTGAAGACTTTCCAAGGTCCTCCTCACGGTATCCAAGTTGAGCGTGACAAATTAAACAAATACGGTCGTCCTTTGTTGGGTTGTACAATCAAACCCAAACTAGGTTTGTCTGCTAAGAACTACGGTCGTGCTGTATACGAATGTTTACGTGGTGGTTTGGACTTCACCAAAGATGACGAAAACATTAACTCTGCACCTTTCCAACGTTGGCGCGATCGCTTCTTGTTTGTAGCAGAAGCCATCCACAAAGCACAAGCAGAAACCGGCGAAATCAAGGGTCACTACTTGAACGTCACCGCACCTACCTGCGAGCAAATGTTGGAACGGGCTGAGTACGCTAAAGAACTCAAAATGCCCATCGTCATGCATGACTACCTGACCGCAGGTTTCACAGCTAACACCACCTTGGCTCATTGGTGTCGTAAGAACGGTATTTTGCTGCACATTCACCGTGCGATGCACGCCGTTATCGACCGTCAAAAGAACCACGGTATTCACTTCCGTGTATTGGCTAAAACCCTGCGGATGTCTGGTGGTGACCACATTCACACCGGTACAGTTGTTGGTAAATTGGAAGGCGAACGCGGCATCACAATGGGCTTCGTTGACCTGTTGCGTGAAAACTACGTTGAGCAAGACAAGTCTCGCGGTATCTACTTCACCCAAGACTGGGCTTCTATGCCTGGTGTAATGGCAGTTGCTTCCGGTGGTATCCACGTATGGCATATGCCCGCGTTGGTAGAAATCTTCGGTGATGACTCCGTACTACAATTTGGTGGTGGTACACTTGGTCACCCCTGGGGTAACGCTCCTGGTGCAACCGCTAACCGCGTAGCTCTGGAAGCTTGTATCCAAGCTCGTAACGAAGGACGTAACATGGCTCGTGAAGGTAACGACATTATCCGCGAAGCGGCTAAGTGGTCTCCAGAACTAGCCGTTGCTTGTGAACTATGGAAGGAAATCAAGTTCGAGTTTGAGGCAATGGATACCGTCTGATAAAGCCTGAAGGTGTAAGGATGAAGGTTAAACAAAAATCTCTTCATCCTTTGTACTTCATACTTTAGAGGGGCTGGGTCAAGCATGGATCTCAAGCAAATTGCGAAAGACACAGCCAAGACTCTCCAAAGTTACCTGACTTATCAGGCACTAAGGACGGTTCTGGCACAGCTGAGCGAAACTAATCCTCCGTTGGCATATTGGCTGCAAAACTTCTCCGCAGGTAAAATTCAGGACGGAGAAGCATACATTGAGCAGCTTTTTCGTGAGCAGCCAGATTTAGCATTACGAATTATGACTGTCAGAGAACACATTGCCGAGGAAGTTACAGAATTTTTACCTGAAATGGTTCTGACTGGCATTCAAAAAGCCAACATAGAAAAACGTCGCCAGCATCTAGAGCGGATTACAAGCATAGACACATACCAACCCAGTCCACCAGCAGAACAGCCAACCAACTCAGATACGAACTTGGATAACTTATCCAGTTAGTTGGTCAACGTACTACAAAAATCCCACCCCATTATCAACAGCCATGCAAACTTTACCAAAAGAGCGTCGTTACGAAACCCTTTCTTATCTTCCCCCCCTCAGCGATGCTCAAATCGCCAAACAGGTTCAGTACATCCTCACTCAAGGTTACATCCCAGCAGTTGAGTTTAACGAAACTTCTGAACCTACCGAACTTTTCTGGACAATGTGGAAATTGCCTTTGTTCGGTGCTAAATCCACTCAAGAAGTTCTGGGTGAAGTACAAGCTTGTCGTTCTCAATATGGTAACTGCTACGTTCGTGTTGTAGGTTTTGACAACATCAAGCAGTGTCAAGTTCTCAGCTTCATTGTTCACAAACCCAGCAGATACTAAACAAGGTAAAAAGGTAAAACTTTTAATACCTTTGTTTTTGTTAACGCAATTTAGATAAGAGAGGTAAGATTAAATGCCTCTCTTTTTTATTGTTCGTAGTAAGGACTTTAGTCCTTAGAAAAATCAGGACTAAAGTCCTTACTACAAACTTGCTTTTAAACTTGACTCACTAGCACTAGTAAAGATGTTGCAATGCAACGTCTCTACAGTTTCACAACACCATAAAATTTTATTCATGAATTTAAAACATATATCACAAATCAGAATTTGCTTTCTGGGCGAATCATTTGTTAATGGCACAGGTGATCCAGAATGCTTGGGTTGGACAGGTAGAATATGTGTAAATGCTAATAAAAAAGGTCATGATATCACCTACTATAATTTAGGCGTAAGGAGGGAAACGAGTACAGAACTGAGACATCGTTGGTTCAGAGAAGTTTCGTATCGTTTACCCAAAGAATACGATGGTAGGGTAGTATTTTCCTTTGGAGCAAACGACACAACTATCGAAAAAGGTCAACCTCGTGTTGATATCACAGAATCATTGGAAAATATCCATAGCATTTTGAGTGAAGCTAAACAGTTATATCCTGTTTTAATGATTAGCACTGCACCGTGTGGCGATGAGAAACAAAATCAAAGAATTGCTAATTTATCTGAAGAATTTGCAGTAATTTGTCATGAATTAAATGTTCCTTATCTTAACGTTTTTCCCATATTGAATAAGTCCAATATTTGGTTAGAAGAAGCCAGAAATTATGATGGCGCACATCCTAGAGCCGCAGGTTATAGAGAATTTGCCCAAATTGTTGACAATTGGGATGCGTGGATAAATTGGTTTAGATAAAAATTGCCTATACTAGATGCAGCGACACTCATTTGAGGAATCGGCTAATGACATCATCGGTAGAAAAAAGCTTTGGTAAAAGTGTATTCCATCCTTAGAAAGTGGAGACAAGCTCATCCGCCACGAATTTGAGCATCGATAAACTTAAAGTAGAAATTCAGAACAATATCGAAACCTGACTTTACTATTCAAAGGCAAAAATTATGACACAAATTACTTTAGCTGAAGCATCTCAACATTTGTCAGACTTGATTGATGCAGCACTTGAGGGTGAGGAAATTATCATCATTAAAGATAATCAACCTGTTGTAAAATTAACTCCTGTATTGCCAATTAAACGCTGCCGCCAACCTGGAAGTGCCAAAGGTTTAATTACAATATCCGATGACTTTGATGAACCTTTAGAAGATTTTCGGAACTATATGTGATGATGTGGCTAATTGATACACATACTTTTATTTGGTATGTAACAGATGACTCAAAACTAAGTAATCAAGTAATAAAACTAATCAATGATGAGAACAATCAAATTTTTTTGATTATAGCTAGTATCTGGGAAATAGGGATTAAACAAAGTTTAGGTAAGCTGAACTTTAATCTGCCATTGAAGATGTTCATCACACAGCAAATGAGTCTCAATAACTTTAGTTTACTAGATATAAAAATTAGTCATGTTAGTACTGTTTCCCAACTACCTTTACATCATCGTGACCCCTTTGACAGAATGTTAATTGCACAAGCTATCGCAGAAAATATACCTATCCTCAGTGCGGATGCAATTTTTGATACCTATCCTATACAACGATTATGGTAGAACTTTTTAAATTCTACCGAAAGATAAATAAACATTGAACACCAAAAAAACTTAACATTAATTCTAATAAATATTAACCAGGGATAAATTTGTGGCTTATTATATTGCTCCGCGCTTTCTAGACAAACTTGCTGTTCACATCACTAAAAACTTCTTGAATATTCCTGGTATTAGAGTACCGTTGATTTTGGGAATTCACGGGCGCAAAGGCGAAGGAAAAACCTTTCAATGTGAGTTAGCTTTTGAAAAGATGGGTATAGAAGTCACACTCATATCTGGCGGTGAATTGGAAAGTCCAGATGCGGGAGATCCAGCACGGTTAATCCGCCTACGCTATCGGGAAACAGCCGAACTCATCAAAGTACGCGGTAAAATGTGCGTACTGATGATTAATGATTTAGATGCAGGTGCGGGACGCTTTGACGAAGGGACTCAATACACTGTAAATACTCAGTTGGTGAATGCCACACTGATGAATATTGCTGATAATCCTACAGATGTGCAGTTACCTGGAAGCTATGACTCGAACCCGATAAGACGCGTCCCCATTATTGTTACAGGTAATGATTTTTCCACACTCTATGCGCCATTAATTCGGGATGGACGAATGGAGAAGTTTTATTGGGATCCTAACCGTGATGACAAAGTGGGGATTGTTGGCGGGATTTTTGCCGAAGATGGAATCTCACCCAGGGAAATTGAACAACTAGTTGATACATTTCCCAATCAATCCATTGATTTCTATAGTGCATTGCGATCGCGCATTTACGATGAACAAATTCGTGAATTTATCCATCAAATAGGGTATGAGAGTATATCTTCACGTGTCGTGAATAGCTTAGAAGGCCCACCAGCATTTAAAAAGCCCAATTTTAACCTCTCTCACTTAATCGAGTCCGGGAAATTCATCGTGGGTGAACAACAACGAGTAGAAACTTCCCAGTTAGTGGATGAATACAATCGTCTGAATCGAGGTAGAGGTTATCAACCCGCACCACCACCTGAAGTTACACCAAAGAGTCAGCCTTCACCTAATGGTTCGCCAAAACACCAGAGTGCTAGTAGTACCCACTTGAGTTTAGAGACACAAGAACAAATCCGGCAAATTTTATCTCAAGGTCATCAAATTAATTTTGAACACGTAGATGAACGCCGCTTCCGCACTGGTTCTTGGCAGAGTTGCGGTACTATTCACATTGATGCTGAATCTGACGCTATCTCCGCTTTGGAAACTTTTTTAGCTGAATATAACGGTGAATACGTGCGTTTGGTCGGAATTGACCCCAAAGCCAAGCGGCGGGTAGTAGAGACAATTATTCAACGACCGAATGGGAAAAATTAGGTGATAGGTGATAGGTAACAGAGGGATGAATATTTTTGATTTTTAACTTCCCCCAAAGGGGGTTGACTTCTCTGCTTCTTTCTTACCAAAAGCGATCGCTTCTCTATCATCAGTTATCCCAAGTCAGACTATCAGCATATTTAATCACGGGATCGCTTGCCGTATTGTTCACATTTTGTTACAAAAGTACAAAGAACTTCTAGAGACCCACAACCAAATGTTCGGCGGACTAACTGGTTTACAAGATCCTAAAGGCACTGATTGGGGCGAAAAAATGCTCAATACGGTCGCCAGCCAAACGATTCGCCACTTATTCACCCAAAGCGAGTCGGTAGAAGTCCTTGTGCGCTGCTATCCCTCCAGCAAACTGTTGCAAGGCAGCATTGATAGTTTCAAAATGAGTGGACGTGGCTTGGTTATCCGTAGAGATTTTGCTGTAGAAGAGATGTCTTTTGAGACAGACGCGGTGGCTATTGACTTTGGTGCAGTTTTGAGTGGAAAATTAAATCTCAAGCAGCCAACTCAGGCGATCGCTCAAATAGTATTATCGGAAGACGGGATCAACCAAGCTTTTAACGCTGAACTAGTCAAGAAACGCCTAGTTAATCTCTCTGTACCTGCATTAACAGAATTATCCGGTGGTAAGCCAGTATCGTTTACCGAGGTGCAAGTACAGCTATTACCACAAAATTGTCTGCGACTGTCAGCTAAGGCAGATTTAAACAGTGGAGAACTGATCCCACTGCAAATGACTTTAAGCCTTTCTGTAGAAAAGCGTCGGCGGATTGCTTTTAAAGATCCCAAAATTGAGCTTGACCAAGTACCAGAAGCCCAAAAAGAAATATCACAAACACTAAGCCTAGCACTAGCGGAAATTTTAGATAATATGGTCGATTTGGATCGCTTTGACCTAGATGGGGTAAAAATGCGACTCAATCGCTTAGAAACTGAAGGTCAGAGGTTGATTTTTAGTGGCTATGCAGAAATTGAAAGGATTCCGCGTAG
>NZ_JAYGGZ010000004.1:191175-194077 GCF_034931465.1 Anabaena sp. UHCC 0399
TAATTCGTAATTAAAGACCGTCTAGAAATCTCTAGGCGGTCTTTAATTGGGATATAAAACTAATTACGTGCTAATTTTCTATCTTCTGCCAACACCTACGTATTGGAATCCTGCGCGGATCATAGTTTCGGGGTCGAGGAAGTTACGACCATCGATAATGACAGGGTTGCTCATCAATTGAGCCATCTTGGTATAGTCAAGAGAGCTAAACTGTTGCCATTCAGTGACTAGTACCAAAGCATCGCAGCCATCAGCCAAACGTTCAGCATCAGTTTCGACTAGCACACCAGAAAGACCATGACGCATTCCTGTTTGGGAAATGATGGGGTCGTAGGCTTTGACCTTAGCACCCAATCGGTTCAGTTGCTCAATTAAGTTGAGTGCTGGTGCATCGCGTAAATCGTCGGTATCAGGCTTGAAGGTTAAGCCTAATAAACCAACAGTTTTACCTTTGAGGATTTTCAAAGCCTGCTGGAGTTTTTCTAGCGCAATCAGGCGTTGACGTTCGTTAACACTAACAGCAGATTTTAATAACTGAGCCTCATAACCATAGTCATCAGCAGTATGAATCAACGCGGAAACATCTTTAGGGAAACAAGAACCACCCCAACCAATACCAGCTTGTAAGAACTTATTGCCAATGCGGGAGTCTAAACCAATACCTTTAGCTACTTGGGTAACATCAGCACCAACGCGATCGCAAATGTTAGCGACTTCGTTAATAAAACTAATTTTAGTCGCGAGGAAAGCGTTAGCAGCGTATTTAATCATCTCTGCTGAACTAAGGTCTGTTGCAAGCACAGGTACGGGAGGTAAAGATTTGTTTTCAGCAAACTTGCGTTCCACAATAGGGGAGTAAAGTTCTTTCATCATGGAGATGGCTTTGGTGCTATTGCCACCCAAGACAATGCGATCAGGGTTAAATGTATCGTATACGGCTGAACCTTCCCGTAAAAACTCTGGGTTACTGACTACATCAAACTGAGGTAATAACTCAGGTAATTTATCGTCAGCAGGTCCACCACCGGCTGTCACAAGAGTCTTTTGACGTTCACCAATACCATCCATTACAATCATCCGTACCCAGTCACCTGAACCGATGGGTACTGTAGATTTATTAACAATTACCTTATAACCACCATTGAGGTTAGCACCAATACCGCGAGCTACAGCTTCAACATAACGAGTATCACTTTCACCAGTTGGCAAAGGTGGTGTACCTACAGCAATAAATAAAATTTCTCCGTGGGTAACGCCAGCAGCTAGATCAGTGGTAAATTCGATCTTCCCACTTTGAATCGCAGACTGCATAATCTCCGATAGTCCCGGCTCGAAAATCGGCGACTGCCCAGACTTCATCAATTTGACTTTTTCTTCGTTATTATCTACACAAATAACATCGTGTCCAATATGAGCTAAACAAGCACCTGTAACTAAGCCAACGTAACCAGTACCTATTACACAAACACGCATTTCTTCAACTCCTCACTTGGTTTGGGGTTATGTTCAAAAACGAAGTAGTCAATAAAACACTGAAACTTTTCTGGGGAACACCGATACTGAAGTACGGGTTACAAATAGGTTCAGTCTGTATCTAGAAGTCGCATCTTTAGAAATGAACTCTAGACACTATTTTTCGACGCGATCGCGGAAATCTTCTATTGTTAGCTTTAATCCTTCTTCTAGGGGAATAGTGGGTTCCCAATTTAACAGGGTTTTTGCTTTTGTGATATCCGGCTGGCGACGACGAGGATCATCAGCAGGTAAAGGCTCAAATTTAATCTCTGAGTCTGGGTTAATTAAATTTTGCACAGCTTGAGCCAATTCTAAAATCGTGTATTCACCGGGATTGCCCAAATTGAGTGGCCCGATGTAATCACTATTCATCAAGCGGATAAATCCTTCCACTAGGTCGGATACATAGCAAAAACTGCGAGTTTGCGAGCCATCACCATAGACGGTTAAAGGTGTGCCTCGCAAGGCTTGAACTATAAAGTTACTGACAACACGCCCATCATTTTCTAACATTCTTGGCCCGTAAGTGTTAAATATACGGACAACTCGAATATCAACTTTATTTTGTCTGTAGTAGTCAAATGCTAGAGTTTCAGCGATTCTCTTACCTTCGTCATAACAGGAACGCAAACCAATAGGATTAACGCTACCTCTATACTCTTCCGTTTGGGGATGAACCTCTGGATCTCCGTATACTTCGCTAGTAGAAGCTAGGAAAAATCTTGCCTTGACACGCTTGGCTAATCCCAACATATTCAGTGTTCCCATCACGTTAGTTTTAACGGTTTTTACAGGGTTGTACTGGTAATGTACTGGAGAAGCTGGACAAGCTAGATGGTAAATTTGATCTACTTCTAACCGAATTGGTTCGGTGATGTCATGGCGGATGAGTTCAAAGTTCGGATGATTCATCCATTTGAGGATGTTACGTTTGTGACCTGTGTAGAAATTATCTAAGCAGATGACTTCATGCCCTTCCGGGATGAGTCGGTCAATCAGATGAGAACCAATAAACCCAGCACCGCCCGTCACCAAAATTCTCATATTTTCTCAGTTACTTACAAAATATTGCTAGTTGTTCTTGATATTGTTAATTTAGAATACCCAGCCTAAGTATGAAAATACAGAAAGAACAGGGGAAATTCAAAACCTAACACTGAAGAATTGAGCAATTTTACTGTGTATTTATTTCTATTACATTATATTGAGTATTACGGCTAATTCATTTAGCAAAATAACAAACATCGTTTAACCTTTGTGCCTGCCTAACTTAGAATTCATCAAATCTTCAACAAGATAAAGTCTTCTTGAGACAAAATTGTAAAGCTTGGGGACTGGGGACTGGTGACTGGGAAGCAGGGGAAGCAGGGGAAGTCGGGGAGAAAAG